>NZ_VAUV01000026.1 GCF_005780165.1 Phragmitibacter flavus
GGGTTGGTTCATATGATGAACGCCCCACACCTGTGGTTGGAAGAACTAAGCGAGCGCAGACCCCGCCGACCGCGCCAATTGGCAAGAGTCAAGCGATGCATGGCGAGTTAGGTATATGCTTATGGGCTGCAAGCCTGTGTCACCACTCGGTTGCAAGCGCGGGTTGAGAGGAATGGAGTTGCACGCTACGCTGAGGGGGGCTGAAAGGGGTTAGAGATTTGTGGGCCAGTGGGTGGCGATTTTTTGTTGGAGGAAGGTGATGCTGCGGGCGAGTTGGTCCATTCCTTCGATGCCGTCTTCGATGCTGATCCAGCCGTTGAAACCGACTCGTTTGAGTTCGGTGAAGATGGCGTCGTAGTCGTTGAGGCCTTTGCCGATTTCGCCGTGACGGAGGCGTTTGGCGTAGCCGGCGCTGCCTTCTTCTTCGTTGCGCAGATCTTCGATGGTGCCTTCGATGAGATAGCGGTCGCTGGCGTGCATGGTGACGACGCGGGGGGAGATTTGGTAGAGAAGATGGAGGGGGTCTTCGCCGGCGAGGTAGGCGTTGCTGGGGTCGTAGTTGATGCCGAAGTTGGGGTGGTCGATGGCGTTGACGAGCTGGATGAAGACGTCGGCTTTCTGGGCGAACTCGGGGTATTCCCAAAAATCGTCCTTGTAGTGGTTTTCGAGGATCAGGGTGATGCCGAGGTCCTGGGCGTAAGGGAGGCATTCGAGGATGGATTGGGCGGCGAGGTCGACGCCTTCGTTGAGGCTGAGTTCGGGTCGGCGTTGACCGGAGAGGACGCGGCAATATTGGCCGCCGAGGGTGTGGGTCATGTCAATCCAGCGTTTTTGACGGGCGACCTGGGTTTGGCGGAAGATGGGGTCGGGATGGGTGAAGTCGGGTGAGCAACACATCATGGGGATGGTTTTGCCGGTGTCTTCGACCTGTTGGCGGAAGTCGGGCCAGCGGGCTTCGTCGGACATTTCGAGGAAGCCGGCATACCATTCGAGGCCTTCGATTTCGAGGGGGGCGGCGAGGTTGATCCAGTCGGAGATTTGCATGGTGCCGTCTTTGCAGAGGGCGTGCATGAAGGCTTTGGGGAAGGCGGCGAGTTTGGGCATGGGCGTGGTGGATCAGATGAGTTCCTGGGCGCTGCGGGCGGTTTTGCAGCCGGGGATGGTTTTGAAATGTTTGTCGTGGGTGAGGACGATGGCTCCGGCTTTGGCGGCGCAGCAGGCGATGACGATGTCCTGGAGGGGGAGGGTGATGCCGCGTCGGTCGAGGGTCCAGGCGAGGTCTTCGGCTTCCTGCCAGAGGTGGGCGTCGACGGGGACGTTGATCATGACGTCCCAAACGCGTTTGAAGGCCTGGCGCACATGGATGTCGCGGATGCCGCGTCCGACTTCGCAACGAACCAGACCGCAGATGACGAGGTCGCGTTCGACGGCCAGATAGGCGAGGAGGCGCAGGGGGTTGCGACCTTCCTGGGCTTCCTGAATGTAGTAGCTGCTATCAATCAGGATCGGTTCTTTTGCCATAGGATGCGGGGGTTTCTGCGATGCGTAGTTCGCTCCAATTGTGGGCGGGATCGAAGGCGTGGATGATTTCGTCTTCGCTCAAACCGAGGTTGGTTTCCAACAAGGTTTTGAGGGTGTGACGCCGGTCCCACTCGCGCAAGACGTGGTCGACGACGCGGGTTTTGCTTTTGATGCCCGTGGCCTTCATGACGCTTTCGAGGAGGGCGTCATCAATGTTCATGGTGAGCTTCATGGTAAAAGTATGGCATGGGGGCCAGCTTTTGCAAGGTGGAATGTATGGCAAATCAATTTGGGGGTGCCGGGATGGTGCTGGTGTCTTTGGGGGGATTGCGGCCGATGAAGGGGTGTTGTTCAAGGTCGACGACCTGACCGCTGATGGGGCCGGATTCGTCGGCGAGCCAGTAGATGGCGGCGGCGGCGATTTCCTGGGGCCAGAGGATGCGTCCAGAAGGGGCGTAGACGGCGGGGAGGTCGGCATACCAGTTGTCGGCGAGGCCGTGATCGCGTTTGCGTTGGGCTTCGTTTTCGGTGAGGACCCAGCCGGGGTTGATCTGATTGACGCGGACATGGTTTTCGCGCATGAGGGTGTCGCCGAGGTTGCGGGTGAGGGTCATGAGGGCACCCTTGGAGACGGAGTAAGGGAGGAGGTTGGGTTCGCCGGACCAGGCGTTGACGCTGCCGATGTTGAGGATGTTGCCTTTGGTGGCGGTGAGGTGGGGGAGGGCGGCCTTGATGAGGGCGAAGGGGGCGAGGGTGTTGACTTCGAGCATCTTGCGGAAGAAATCGAGGTCGGTGGTTTGCAGATTGCTGGCGACCACCATGGCGGCGTTGTTGACGATGGCGTCGAGTTTGCCGAAGGCGGTGATGGCGGTGTCGACGAGGTGTTGTGGGGCGTCGGGGTTGGTGAGGTCTTCGATATGGAGGGCGGCGTTGTTGGGGCCGAGTTCGTTGACGAGGGATTGGCCGAGGTCGGGTTCGAGTCCGTGGATGAGGACCTGGGCACCTTCGGCGACGCAGCGTTGGGCGATGGCTTTGCCGATGCCGGTGCAGCTGCCGGTGATGATGATGGTTTTGTTTTGGAGGCGCATGGTGGTGAGAGGGGTTTTAGAGGTGAGAGGATCGTTTATGATCTAAGGGGAGTGGGGGAAAGGGTTCTGATGGCCGACGACACGTCGGCAGTCCGACTGGAGGGGACGCCTTGGGGTGGATGCCGACGTGAATTGTTTGGTGGTTGAAGGTGCTTTAGGGAGATGGTTTTGATGGCCGACGATACGTCGGCAGTCCGACTGAAGGGGGCGCCTTGAGAGAGGATGTCGACTTGATTTGTTCGGTGGTTGAAGGTGCTTTAGGGAGATGGCTTTGATGGCCGACGAAACGTCGGTGGTCCGGCGGGCGATCAGACTGGTTTGAGGACAGATTTGACAACTTCGCCGGTGTGCATTTTTTCGAAGGCGGTGTGCCATTCGGTGATGGGCCAGACGCCACCGATGATGGGTTCAACATTGAACTGGCCGCTGGCGAGGAGGGCGATGACGCGTTCCCAGATGGGCCAGTTGTGGCTGAAGCTGCCTTGCAGGGTAATGTTTTTTTGGACGAGGGGATCGATGTTGAAGCCGAGGGGTTGGGGGCCCCAGCCGACCTTGCTGATCCAACCGGCGGGGCGGACGAGGTCGAGGGCGATGCGCAGGGTGATGCTGGCTCCAGCGGCGTCGATGACTCCGTCGCAGCCGAGTCCATCGCGTTCCAGGGCCCAGGGTTTGGCATCGCCGATGATGACTTCGCAGCCGTAACTGCGGGCGATTTCGAGTCGGTGCGCGTCCTGCGGGAGACCGACGATGGCGACTTCGGCTCCGCAGAGTTTGGCCATGGCGGCGCAGAGGATGCCGATGGTGCCGGGGCCGAGGACGATGACGCGGTCGCCGGGTTCGATGCGGGCGTTTTTGACGACGGCGTTGTAGGCAACGCAGCAGGGTTCGGTGAGGCAGGCTTGTTCGAAGGGGAGTTGGTCGGGGACGTGATGAAGGATGCGGCTGGGGACGCGGACGTATTTGGTCATGGCACCGTTGACGCCGTAACCGAAACCTTTGCGGGTGGGGTCGAGGTTGTAGAGACCGCGTTTGGTCATGGGGTTGTTGTGGCTGATGATGGCGGCGGTTTCGGAGACGACGCGGTCGCCCTCCTGCCAGCCTTCGACGTTTTTGCCGAGTTCAATGATGTGGCCGCCGAATTCGTGGCCGAGGACGACGGGGTAATTGACGGGCCATGAGTGATCGGAGGTCCACTGGTGGAGGTCGGAGCCACAGACGCCGACGTTGGCGACTTCGAGGAGGATGTCGTCGTCGCCAATTTCGGGTTTGGGGATTTCGCGGATTTCGACGGAGTATTTTTCGGGGGAGTAGTTGACGACGGCGGCGGAGTTCATGGTGGATGAGGCGTTTTTTTATTTGGAGACGTTGCCGTGGGCGTGGATGGCGGTGCAGATGAGGCGGAGAGAGTTTTCGAGGTCGCCGTCGGCGGTTTTAAAGGCGTCGGCGTCGATGGTAAGCGGGGCACCGAGAACGACCAGGGGGGCACCGTATTGGGGGCAGGCGATGGCTTGTTCGAGGGTGAGGCCGCCGACGGCCTGGACGGGGATGTTGACGGAGTTGACGACTTCGCGGAGTTGGTCGAGGGGGCTGGGCATGCGTTCGCCGCGGGCGGCGATGCCGCGTCGTTCGTCATAGCCGATGTGGTGGATGACGAAGTCGCAGCCAAGATCTTCAAGGAATTTGGCTCCGGCGATCATGTCGGGACAGCCGAGGTTGTCGCCCATCACCTTGACGTTGTGGTCGCGTCCGGCCTGCACGACGACCTTGATGGTCTCTTCATGGGCGCGGGCCATGACGACGACGTGGGTGGCTCCGGCTTTGGCCATCATTTCGGCTTCAAGATAACCGCCGTCCATGGTTTTGAGGTCGGCGACGATGGGGATATTGGGAAACGCTTCGCGGAGTTTGCGAACGCCGTGCAGGCCTTCGGCGAGGATGAGCGGAGTGCCGGCTTCAAGCCAGTCGACCCCGGCGCGGAGGGCCATGGCGGCGGTTTCGAGGGCTTCGTCGATGTTGGTGAGGTCGAGAGAGATTTGAACGATGGGTTTCATGAGGAAGGTGTGGTGTTGGTTGATTCGATGAGGGGCATCCATTCGCCCCATTCACGGACGTGACTGAGCATGGCTTTGCCGGCCTGGGTGGGATCGCTTTCGGAGATGGCTTGAAGGATGGGGAGGTGTCCGCGCAAGGCGTGATCGCTGACGGGGATGCGCTGAGATTTTTGCCAGCGATGGGCCTTGGCGAGAAGCACTTCGAACTGGGTGCGGATGGTTCGCCAGCAGACGAGGAGTCGGTGATGACCGGAGGCTTGCATGATGAGGTCGTGGAACTCGACATCGAGACGACTCATGATGGTGACGTCTTTTTCTTTTTTAAGGGCGACAACGTTGCGTTCAAGTTTGGCGAGGTCGGATGCGCTTCGATGTTTGGCGGCCAGTTTGGCGCTCATGACTTCGAGGTTGATGCGCAGGCTGACGAGTTCTTCGACGTCGTGATGGGTGAACTCGCGCACCTGGCAACGCCCGCGATGATCGAATTGCACGATGCCGTCATGCTCGAGTTCGACGAGGGCTTCGCGAACGGGGACACGGCTGACTTGAAGGCGTTCGGCGAGCTGGATTTCGCTGATGGGGCTGCCCTCGGGGATTTCGCCGGCGATGATGGCAGAGCGGACCTGACTGGCGACTTCGTCGGCCATGCTGAGGCGTTTGATGGCTTTGAGTCCGGTGGCGGAATTAGATGAATTTTCAGGCATGAAAATACTGTATACAGTATATTTCTAGCTGATTAGCCGTGGGGGTGTCAATGGGATTTTTTGATTGGACTGATCTGGAGGATCGGTCGGATCCGCTTTACTTAAGGAGATCGGGGCGGTTCGCTTCGGTGCGCAGTCGAGCCTGTTCGCGACGCCACTTGGCGACTTTGGCGTGATCGCCTGAGGTGAGCACGGGAGGGACGGGGAGGTCGTTCCAGACAGGGGGTTTGGTGTAGTGAGGGTGGTCGAGAAGGCCGCTCGGACCGAAGCTTTCTTCGACGGCGGATTGATCATCTCCAAGGACGCCGGGGAGGAGTCGAACGACGGCATCGATGACAACGGCGGCGGCGATGGCTCCGTTGGTGAGGACGTAATCACCGATGGAGAGTTCTTCATCGACGAGGGTGTCGACGATGCGTTGGTCGATACCTTCGTAGTGGCCGCAGAGAAAGATGAGGTGGGGGTGGGTGGCGAGGCGGGCGGCGTCGGCCTGGGTGAAGCGTTTGCCTTGGGGGGACATGAAGATGATGCGGGAGTCTTCGCGTCTGATGGGAGCGATGGCGGCTTCGATGGGTTCGGGTCGGAGCACCATGCCGGGGCCGCCGCCGTAGGGGGTGTCGTCGACCTGTCGATGTTTGCCGAGTCCGTGTTCGCGAAGGTTGTGGACGGTGAGTTGAAGGGCGCCGAGCTGTTGGGCGCGGCCCATCATGCTGGCGGCAAGCGGAGTGGTGACCACTTCGGGGAACAGGGTGATGACGTCGACTTGCATGGAGCAGGAGACGCTACGGATGATTTGGCTGGTGTCTATTGAAAGCGGGTCGGTGCTTTTTGATGACAGGTGGTGGAGTGGTGCCATAATATCACAGCTTTTTGCAAGGACTTATGAAGCACAAAATTTCATCTGTTGGCAGTGGAAGCATTGACGATGGCACGCAGTCGAACGTGGTCACGTATTGGGTGATGTTCGTTTTGCTTGGAGGTGCGGCATTGGGGGTGCTTTGGATGGTGAGAGACAATTTGACGTTTGACATGGAGTCACCGGATTTTAATCCGATCTTCCTGCTGGCAGTGTTTCTTGGGGTTTTTGCGTTGGTCTATCTGGCGAGGGCGTTGAGGTGGACTTTGCAGCAGAGACGTTATGGAACTTCGGCTTTGGATGTTCGGAGTGGTGATGGAGTGGGGTTGTTGGGCGAGCCGTTGGAGGGGGTGGTTCGGACGCCGAAGGATTTGTATCCGAGGGAGGGGTTTAAGTTGGTATTGCGATGTTATGAGAGTCATGATTTTCGTGAACCTGGGGAGCCGGAGATTCGCAATGTGCGCAGTGCGGTTGTTTGGGAAGAGACGCTGGTGGTGCCGGCGGATGGGCTGGCTTCCAGCAGGGGGATTCCCTTTTCGTTTCAGCTTCCAGCAACGGTCGGGACGCCATCAAGGGTTGAGCGGAAGGCTCATGATCCAAATGGGATTCAGTTCAAATTCAAGGCGGCGATTTGGATTCCGGGAAGGGGTCGGAAAATCATTAACCACAACGCTTCGCCGGGGCACAAGCAGTGGGAGTTGCAGGTGAAGGCGGTGTCGCCGGAGGGCAAGTTTGAGACGGTGTTTGCAGTGCCGGTGAGGATGGGGTGAGGGGGGTTCTTGGTTCTTGGTTCTTGGTTCTTGGTTCTTGGTTCTTGGTTCTTGGTTGGGGGGTGGTGGAGTGCGGGGTCCTCAGATGGAATCGCCTGGTCTGCGGCCGCCGCCGTGGTCGCCGGGTTTGCTGATGATGCTGTTGAGGATGCTATTTTTGTTGATGATTTTGCCTGCGAGGATGTCTTGTTCGGTGATCTTGGTGAGGTAGATGACGTGTTTGCCGACGGTTCCCCGTCCGTGATCGTAGGCCATGTAGATCATGCCGTCTTTGCCGATGGTGACGGAGGGATAACTGGTGTCTTGTTCGTTGAGGAGGAGATTGTGTGGGAAGGTTTTTCCATCGTCTTCGCTGAGAAATGCGGTCATGCGCATGCGGGTCTGACCTTTGGGGATGATGATTTCCTGGCCGTTGGCGTCGGTATGGAAGAAGACTTTGCCGTTGTCTGAATCGCGCATCTGAACGTCGTTTCCGATGAGCAGGAGCCGGCCTGAATCCAGTCTCTTGAGGACGCTTTTGGTGTTGATGGAAAATTGCATGGGATGGTAGCCGCCCTGTTTCCAGGTGCGTCCGCCGTCGAAGGATCCCATGAATTTTTGGCCTTCTTTGGCGCGGTAGAAGGAGAAGAGGCTGCCGTCTTTGCGAATGATCGGCGATTGCTCGGCGAAGACGGCATCGGGGTCGGCTTGTTCGGAGATGAAGTTGACGGTGCCGTCGGGGTTTTCATTGAGGAACCGGATGCGCGGTTCGGTGGGATGACCGATGAATTTGAAGTCGTCCATGGGGCGGAGAATGGTTCCATCGGGCATGAGCAGGGGTTTCATGATGGACATGTTTTTGTTGCCCAGAAGCCGGGGTGCGCTCCATTCGGTGTAGGGATTTTCGGGATCGAGCGCGATGAATTCCCAGGCGGTTTTGTCGCCGAGTTCCTGGTCGTTGACGAAGAGGTTGCGCTGTCCGACGAAACGGATGCGGCCTTCGGCGTCCTTCCAGAGAAGAGGGTCGGAGGCGGTGGCTCCGAGCTGGTGGGAGGGATCAAAAACGAAGACTTCCTGCCAGGTTTTGCCGTCGTCGCCGGAGGTGGAGATGACGGAGAACTGGTCGTCGTGGTTAGGGGCGCGTTCGGATTGGACGTTGGATCCGAACCAGGTGGCCCACAGGCGTCCGCCTTTGGAAATTTCAATATGGGGACAGCCTTGGAAGACGCGCAGTTGAATGCGGTGTTTGTGGTGGGGTTTGTGGCCTTCGTGATTGATTTTGGTGAGGTAGGGCGGTGTTTTGGCGGTGATGCCGTAGGGGAACTGCTGGGAGAGGTGGTTGGCGTCGGGTGGGGTGGTGTTGCCGAGGATGTTGTGGAGGGCGTCTCCGGTGTGGACTCGGGATGATGGAGGGGGCGAGTTCGAGGACGAGGACGAGGACGAGGACGAAGAGGTTGCGGCTTCGCCGGGGGTTGGTTGGGGCCGGACAGGATGTCCGGCAGACGGCACAGACTGCAAGTCTGTGTTACTTGTGTCGACAAGGGTGTTGTAAGCGGGGCCGCCGGATCCGAGGTGGCCGTTGCTGGCACCGGATTGATCGGGGCTGACCCAGAAGGAGTAGAGGCTGCCGTTGGTGAGGTGAAGACGGATTTTGACGGGTTTGCCGCGGATGAGGTCGAGGTTTTCGGCTCCGTTCCAGGTGACTTCTTGTTTGGTGGAGTCGGCTTGGATGGCAATGGAGTTTTCTTTGGTGAAGGGGGCGATGGGGGTGTTGTTTTCGTCGAGGATTTCGACGCGGAGTTCGCCTTTGGGGGCGTCGATATTGACGAAGAGATGGCGGCCGTGGAAGGCGACGGGGCGGGTGGTGAGGGTGCCGGGTTTTCCATCTTTGGCGTCGAGGGAGGCGAAGCCGTCGCGACGGAGGGTGGCCATGCCGATGCTGGCACCGGTATACATGCCGCGATGGCCGTTGGGGGCGATTCCAGAATAGGCGCAGTAGGGGAACCAGAGTTGGTCTTCGTGGATGAGCATCACGCCGTTGGTGCCGTGGATGTAGCCGCGGTCGTGGGTGCCGTCTTTGCGGCTGGCGGCAATAAAGGGGGTGCGGTCGGTGGGACGGGACCAATGGAAGCCGTCGCGACTGAAGCCGAGGTGGAGTTCGGTGATCTTTGGGGATTTTTCTTGGTAGCAGATTTCGTTTTTGGGTCCGAGGTGGATGTAGAATTGGCCGAGCATGAGGCTTTCGTAGGCGACAGCGTTGAGGCTGTAGAGCTGGGGTGGGTCGCCGATGGCGGGGTCGGGTTTGTCGAGTTCGTCGGCGTTGGTCCAATAGACGGACTGGTCGCGTTCGGCAGTTTTGAGGAAGTCTTTGTGTTCATAATAGTGACGGGCGCGACCACGTGGGCTGTTGCGTTTGATGCTTTGGACCCAGACATTTCTAAACGGGTTGTAGAAGAAGGAACAGTAGTCGGCGGCTTTGCCGGCTTCGATGCCGTTGGACCAGACGAGGCCGTTGGGGGAGGTGTGGAGGGTGTGGTTGGCTCCGCGTTGGATGATGGCTTTGTAGCGTTGATTGGGATCTTTGGCGGAGAGGTCGAGCCAGACGGCGTTGTCGATGCCGGCGAAGTCTTTGCCGGGGGGGAGGATGAGGTTGTCTTTGTAAAGGCCGAGCTTGGGTCGGGTCCAGTTGATGAGGTCGGTGCTGGTGGCGAGGGCGAGACCGCCGCGCCAGCTGGCGGTGTAGAACATTTCAAACTGTTTTTTCTTTGGATTGTAGAAGACGCCGCCATGGCCGAGATAGGTGACGGCTTGTTCGAGGCCTTCGATGCCGGAGGGTTCGAGTTCGTGTTGGGTTTCGGCTTTGAAGACGGGGTTGCCTTCGTGTTTTTTGGCGGGGTGCCAGGTGCGGGTGAGGGTGGTTTCTTCGATGAGGTAGTCGTCGACAAAAAGTTCGCGACCGCGATTGATGGGGATGGTTTTTGGGAGGTTTTGTTTTTCGAGATAAGGGACGGGCATGGGGGCGGTGGATTTTGGGTCCATGGTGGTGGGGGGCCATTGGCGGGGGAGCTGGATACCGTTGGGAAGGTGGGCTCCTTCTTTCGGAGCGAGGCCTTTGGTGACGATGATTTTGCCTTCGGAGCCGGGGGTGGTGAAGGTTTTGGCGAGGATGTCGGCTTCGGTGAATTTCGCCAGGAGGACTTCGCGTTCTTTGTCGCGTTCGCGGTCGTGAACAATGTAGATTTTTCCATCGGGGGCCTGGAAGCCGTCGGGATAGGAGACGCCGTTGCGTTCGTCGATGACGAGTCCACCCTGCCAGGTTTTTCCTTCGTCGGAGGAGAGGAAGGCGGTCATGTGGGTGCGACCGGTTTTTTTCTCGATGGGCCCGTTCTTGACGAGAAGGAGGTTGCCGGACTGGAGTCGGCGGAGGAAGAAGCGGGCGCTGGGGTTTTGAATGGTGGACGGGGTGGGCGGGGTCCAGGTTTTGCCTTGGTCGGAGGAGAAGGATTCGGCGATGCCGTGGTTGTTGCGGGCGAGCATCCAGAGGCGGTTGTCTTTGAGTTCGACGAGCATGTGTTCATCGAATTGAGGGTCGGGAATGGCGACGCCGCCACGACGGGTCCAGGTTTTTCCCTGGTCGGTGGAGGCGAACCAGTGGGCCATGCGTTGGTCGTCGAGTTCAGGGTAGGCGTCTTTGAAGATGGGGCGCATTTTGGTGCGGTCCCAGAGCGAGATGGGGAGCATCCAGGTGCCGTCTTTGAGGACGGTGGGTTTGTTGAGGGTCATGCCGTGCCAGATGCGACGGGGTTCGGACCAGGTGGGTTTTTCGGCGTCGGGATTTTCGCAGGTGATGGCCCAGACCCCGGCGCGGCCTTCGAATTGTTCGAGGGACTGGTCGTAAAAGAGCCAGAGTTTGCCGGTGGGATCGGTCCACAAATTACCGACGATGACGCTGCGATTGAGGCCGGTGGGGGTGAGGCCGGGGCGGATGACGATGCGGGGATGAGACCAGGTTTTGCCGTCGTCGTCGCTGGAGTTGATGAGGAAGTAGGCGAGGGGGCTGTCGCCGCCGCCGACCCAGGCGGCCCAGAGTCGGCCTTTGGGGGTGCGGTCGATGCCGATGACCATGGCGTAGTCCTGGTTTTCGGGAGCGTATTCGGGACCGGGATTGTGGTTGATGGCGGTGGGTTCGAGGGTGAGGTCGAGGACGGAGGGGGGGACCTGGGTCTGCGCGTGAAGGGCAGTGGTGATGAGGGTGAGGGCGAGGAAGAAGGTGAGGCGTTTCATGGAAGTCGGAAGTGGGAGGTGGGAAGTCGGAAGTGAAATTAAAGGCGTTGGCGGCGCGTGAGGGTGAGGGTGAGGGCGGTGAGGAGGAGGAGGGGGCGGGTGGGTTCGGGGATGGCGTTCAGGCTGGCCCAGGTGTCGGTGATGCGGATGTTGTCGTAGGTGGTGATGACGGTGGTTTGTCCGGTGGTGTTCTCGAAGCCGGAGCCGGCCCAGATGCCGGTAATGCCGTTGGCGAAGCTGGCGTTGGAGACGACGATGTGAGGGGTGGTGGGTTCGGCGTCTGACAAGGTGGGATTGATGTAGAGGGAGAGGCGTTCGTTGCCGTCGAGGTTGTGGTTAAATTCAACTTTGAGGACCATGAGGGTGGGGGCGATGCTGGGTCGGGAGGCGCGGTCGGAGGCTGGGTAGTCGGGGGAGTTGACCTGGGTGCCGGCACTATGGATGCCCCAGGTGCTTTGGTTGTTTGCCTGGCCGATGTAGGTGAGTTCGCTGCCGCCGGTGGGGTTGCCTGCGACGTTGCTGTTGTAGATGAGGGAAAAAGCGGTAAAGCGGCTGCCATCGTTGGTGTTGTCGACGAGGAAGCTGAAATAGTAGGTGCCGGTGGTGAGGGTGTTAAAGCTTCGGGTGGCGTAGTGGCTGGAAGTTGGGCTAACGGTGATGCCAGCGGTTGAGGTGACGGTGGTGCCGCCGCCTCTCACTCCCCAGTTGGTGATGAATCCGGAGCCGCCGCTGAGGCCGGAGATGGGCTGGCCGGGGGCGTAGTCGAAATCGTCGTAGGCGATGACGGCGGCTTGTGACTTGCAGAGCAATGCAAGCAACATGGTGGTGATGAGGATGGTTTTCATGGTGCGATCATGAGGTGGGTGGGTGGAGAATTTGCTGGTAGCCTTTGCGGAGAATGGCGAGGTCGGAGTCGATGGCGATGTGGGTGAAACCGAGGTCGCGGTGGGATTGGAGCTGGGCTTGGTCGCGGATGAGGATGCCGGTGGATTTGCCGGCGGAGCTGGCGATTTGATTGACGGTTTCGAGGGCGGTGGGGTAGTCGAAGTCGGCGAGATGGGGACGGGCCTGGAGGTCGAATTGGAGATCGGCGGGGCCGATGAAGAGGACATCAATGCCGTCGACGGCGGTGATGGCGGCGGTGTTTTGCACGCCTTCAATGGTTTCAATTTGCGCCATGATGATCGGTGGCGTGATGTCGGCGGAGGTGGCGGGGGGATTGAGTCCGTAGCCGTAAGTGCGGGCGGAGCGGGAATAACCGCGTCGGCCGCGCGGGGCATAGTGGGCGGCTTGGACGAGGGACTCGGCTTCGGCGGCGGTGTTGATGCGCGGGGCCATGATGCCGTGGGCGCCCCAGTCGAGAACGCGGGCGATGAGGTCGGGATAGATGGCTCCGACGCGGACGATGGCCTTGCAGTGGGTGGCGCTGATGGCGCGCAGTTGGGCGGGGAGGGCGGCTTCGGCTTCGTTGCCGTGTTCGAGGTCGAAGAGCAGCCAGTCGAAGCCTGAGTGGGCGGCGATTTCTGCGATGACGGGGGAGCCGATGGACATCCAAGTTCCGAGCATGAAAATTTAAGATTTAAGATTTAAGATTTGAGATTTGAGATTTGGGAGATGCACGAAGCTTGGCGGAGGCCGGTTAGGGCGGTTTGGAGGCGTTGATGAGTGAAGGTTTTCAGGTCGGTTTGGTGGGGGTTGAGGTAGAGGTCTTTTCGATCGAAGTAACCGGCACCAATGCGGATGACGGACTTGACGAGCATGTTGCGGAGGAGGTGCAGCCAGAAGCGGCGTTGGTGGTTTTCGGGCAGGGGGCGGGTTTGCTGGTAGGCTTCGAGGGCGGGGAGGAGGACTTCGCTATTGTGGAAGCAGGCGAGGAGAGAAAAGTCGTCCATGGGATCGCCGCAGATGGCGTCGTCCCAGTCGATGAAAGCGGTGATTTTTTCCGGGGTGCCGAGGATGTTCCAGAAGGCGAGGTCTTTGTGGACGAGGCAGCCTTGGGGGAGGTTGAGGAGGGATTGATGCTGGAGGACTTCGTGCTCAATGGCGGCGGCTTCGGTTTCAGTGAGAAAGCCGGTTGAAGTAAGGTAGTGAAGGTGCCGTTCGAAGTGGAGGAAGAAGTAGTCAGGATAGGTGGGGTGGATGGAAGTGAGCGAAGTTTGAAAGGGGCCGAATCCGGTGGGTTGAAGGGTTTGCCATTGGGCGATGGCGTGGCCGATGGAACTTGAGATGTCGGGGAGGTTGAGTTGCTGGTTTTTGAAGTGGTGGTTTATGTCGGGGGCGTCGATGCGCTGCATGATCTGCCAGGCGAACGGGACTTGGCTGCGGGTGGCGTCGCAGGCGTGGATGACGGGGGTGGGGATGCCGAGGGCGAGGACGGTTTGCTGGAGGCGGGACTCGATGGCGAGGTAATCATCGTGCTCGGGGCTGTCGTCGATGCGGATGAAGAGGGGGAGGTTTTTGCAGGTGGCGGTAAAGGTGATGTGGTTGCCCTGGCCGGGTCCGGGATGGACTTCGGCGGGGGCGTTGAAGTGGTTCTCGATGAGGGTTTGGACTTGAGGGGCGAGCAGGGCGTGATGGTGCTGGCCGGTGGTGCCGTGAAAGGCGGCGGGGCGGTCGCACTTCCAGTAGTAGATGGAGCGACGCGGGCTGGGGGAAGTTTTTTGAGAGGCTGCTGGAGGGGATTCAAGCATGATCGGATGCCGGGACGACGGCGGGTGGCGGGGCTGGCTCTGGCATGCGGGAGCGCCAGATGGCGGCAAGGATGCTGCCGATGACGGTTTGCAGGACGCTGCTGAAAACGGAGGGCACGGCGACCATGGGGTCGTGCGCAAAATGGTTCTTTTGGAGCATGACGGCCATGCCGGCGTTTTGCATACCGACTTCGATGGAGATGGTGCGGGCGACGTCGGCAGGGTAGCGGAAGAGGCGGGTGATGGTGTGGCCGAGGAGGTAGCCGAGGCCGTGGAGGAGGGTGGCGGCGATGGCGAGTTTGCCGGCGTTGGCGGCAACGGCGTCGGCACTTTGGGCGACGATGCCCCCGGCGATGAAGATGATGGCGACGACGGAGACGATGGGTCCGGCGACGGCGATTTTTTTGACGGCCTGCGGGAACATGTAATTGCAGAAGACACCGATAAGGACCGGCAGGACGACGACTTTGAAGGTGGAGAGGGAGAGGCCGATGACATCGACGGCGACGTATTGGCCGGCGAGCACCTGGCACCAGAGGGGGGTCATGATGAAGGCGATCATGGTGGAGACGAGGGTCATGACCACGGAGAGGGCGACGTTGGCGCGGGCGAGGTAGGTGATGAGGTTGGAGGCGGTGCCACCGGGGCAGCTGGCGAGGAGGATGAGGCCGACGGCGAAGCCGGGGGCAAGGTTCATGGATTTGGCGATGAACCAGGCGGACAGGGGCATGACGGTGTATTGCAGGGTGCAGCCGATGGCGACGGCGGCGGGCATTTTGAAGAGGCGTTTGAAGTCATCGATGGTGAGGGTGAAACCCATGCCGAGCATGACGAGGGTGAGGGCGAGGGTGACCCATGAGCCCGTGAACCAGGCGAGGGCCGGGGGATGAATGAATCCGACGATGGATGAGAGGACGATCCAGACAGGATAGAGATTGGTGAACCAGGTGAAGAAAGAGGACATGAAGGATGAGGTGATGGATGTTGAGGGTGAGGATGGTTTGGAGCAAGACTGTATCGATTGACTGGGCGAATTGGGGTATTTTGGAATGGTTGAATGATCGGTTTAGAACATTTGTGTGAGGATCGAGGGTTGGATTTGGGGAAATGACGGCTTGCCGCGGGGCGCGGTTTTTTGGAGGATGGGGTGTTATGGCAGGATTTGGTCACTTAGGGAAGCTTCATGAGTTGTGCCGGCTGCGCTCGACTTTGGAAGGGTTTGCGGCGGTGCGTTTGCGGGGCTTGGAGGAAGGCGAGCGGATAAGGGTGTTTGGGGAGTTTGATCGTCATTTAAAAATGATGCATCGGTGGGCGGTGGAGGGGAACCTTGGGGAGTTTCACCAGGCGGACATGGGCTTGCACCGGGAGCTGGTGAAGAGTGCGGGGGTGGAGGTGTTGGTGGGCAGCTGGGAGATGGTGGCGGGGGAGTTGGAGGAGTGGATTCGGCATGTGAAAAAGGTGTATTGGCCGAGCTTGATGACGTTGTATCGAGAGCATGAGTTTTTGATCGAGGCGTGGTCGTCGGATGAGGCCTGGGTGGCGGAGCAGGCGACGCATCACCATCTGGAGGCGGGCTGGTTCCGGGTGGCGAGTGCGCAGGGGGAGGAGGTGCAGGACATTCGTCCGGTGGACCGGGCGACGTCATTTATCTGCACGCATTTTGCCAGTGAGATTGATGTGGCGTGGCTGGCGCAGAATGTGAGTTTCGTGAGCGCGAGTCATTTGACGCGGCTGTTTCGCGAGAAGCTGGGAATTTCACCGCATGCGTTTTTGAAGCAGGTGCGGATGGAGCGGGCGGCGGAATTACTGAAGACTCAAACGGAACGGGTGGCGATGGTAGCGCAAAAGGTGGGGTATAAGAATGCTTCGCATTTTGTGCGCGATTTCAGGCAGAGGTTCGGGGGCACACCGGGAAAGATGAGGTCGGTCCCGTGAGGAGTGCAAGGAAATGATTAATCCGACAGGATCGTGTATTCTTGCGGGGGATCGAGAAGGTAGACTTCGGTGAATACCCGATCAATAAAAGGCTTGCCTTCAGACGGACTGGCGATGCATCCTTCAATGAGTGAAAGGTGAGCGTCGGGCTGTTGATTGGGATGAGGCATGACGGCGGAGTAGTGCTCGATGTCGGCGCTGTCCAGCAGAGCGCGGAGCCGAACCACTTCCTCTTCGGAGAGCAAAATCTCGCCTCCGGGACTTTCCTCACGCGGTTGGTCGCGCGCGGGTGAAGCGAAGCTGAACATCAGTTCTGTGGGAGAGTCGGTGGTAAAAAACACGACGCCGCGATTGGAATCGGCATCAAGGATCAACAAGGAGGTGCCTTCTTCTGCCGATTGCAGTTGCTCCAAGGCATTTTGAATGGCGGTGTCCGGGGCTTCAATCGAATCCATGAGCAACGTTGCTGGCTGTGTGGTGAAGGGTCAATGTTTTACTTGTAGGTGAGTTGGGCGGTGGCGGTGGTGTCGTTGTTTGAGATGGTGCGGACCCAGTAGGCGGTGAAGGCGGCGGGGAACTCGTGGGTTTTGGTTTCGCCGGAGGGGACTTCTATGGTTTTATAGGTGACCCAGTCGCCGGAGCCGGTGAGGTCGACTTGCACGTCGATGGTGATGGGGGTGGCGGATTGATGGCTGAGGGTGAGGGTTTTTTTGTCGTATCCGGTCATGAGATAGGGATCGGAGGGGTCGTTGGCTTTGAGGTTTGTGTTGAGCCATGGGCCGCCTTGGCCGCGGGGTTTGCCGGCTTTCCAGAGATCGTCGACGGCTCCGACCCAGAGGGCGGTGTTGGTTTCGGCGTTGCGAAGAATGTGGGGGTTGTCGGTGGGGGAGGCGTCGGGGTCGATGCCGCTGAGGAAGAGGAGGCCGCGATAGGTGGCATAGTCTTTGATGCGCAGGTTGTGGGTGGAGATGGGGCGCATTTTGGAGAAGCCACCGGCGTTTTCGGCGGGGAGTTCGTAGAAGGTGCCGTGGACGTTGAGGAGGTCGCGTTCGGTGGCGACTTCGCGGCACAGGCGTTCGGGTCCGAGGGGGCCGGGCTGGTCGAAGGCGGGGTCGTTTTTGGGGAGGCGCCAGCGGCGGTTTTGGTCGTCGATGTAGAGGACGGAGCTGTCTTCGATGGTGATGACGTTTTCGGGGATGGCGACGTTTTTGGTTTGCCAGGCGATGGCGGCGGGGTCTTCGACGGCTTTGAAGGTGAGGGTGTGGTCGAGGTCGTGAAGGGTGAGTTTGCTGTCGGGGTTTTGCTGGAGGAGTCGGAGGGTGCGATGGTTGCCGCCGCGAACGTGGAGGAGGCCGCCAGTGGGGTTGGGGGTGGTGGGGTTGGCGATGCCGGTGAAGATGTCGGAGGGTTCGGTGGGGCGGGTGTCGTTGTTGTGGTATTGGAAGAGGGCGGTGACGTTTTTGGCGTCGGCGCTGGGGGTGAGGCGGATCCAGGTGCCGGTTTCTTCGGGGGTGAAGAAGGTGTGGGTGTAACCTTTGGCAGGGACTTCAAAGGTGCGAAGAGAGGTCCATTGATTGTTGCCGTCTTTGTCGATTTCGAGGGTGAAGGTGACGGGGGTGTCGGATTGATGGGTGAGGTGGAGGAGGCGGTGGTCGTAGCCGCTGAAGAGGTAGGGGTCGCTGGGGGTGGCGGCTTGGATGGTGTCGTTTTGCCAGACGGCACCGCGTCCGATGAGGGGTCCGAATTGGGTGAGTTGGTCGGGTTTGACGAACCAGAGGTTGGACTGGGACTGGCCGGCGGGGACGGTGTGGCCTTTGGCTTTGCGGGTGTTGAGGAATTCGCTGGCGGCGGTGTCGTCGCAGCCGAAGACGATGTGGTCATTCCATTTGGCGAAGTCGCCGATGACTTTGAGGTAATTAGATAAGGGAGTGATGCCGGCGGAGGTGGCGGGGGTGAAGGTTTTGGGGAAGTGCCAGAAGGTGCCGTGCATGGTCATGAGGAACGGGTTGCCCTGGCCGATTTCGCGGATGCGCGGCCATTCGGTGTTCCAGCCGTGGGAGCCGTCGTAGCTGTGACTGCCTTTGGGGAGCCGGTAGGCGGTCCATTTGCCTTCGTGCAGGCACATGAGGATGAGGGAGCGGTAGTCCCAGCCGGTGGACCAGATGGGGTCGGTGTCGGGATTGGGGTTGCCGAGGATGCCGCCGGGGCCGGTGACTTCAGTGAACTGGTTGCGGCGGATGAGTTTCCAGTCCTGGCCGGGGGTGGTCCATTCGGCGAGGGCCCCAGAGGGGATGGTGGGGTCGGTGGCGATGCGTTTGTCTTGTTCGCCGTTGTTGGCGTAGATGAGTTTGCCTTGTCCGGTGTAGAGGCCTTTGCCGTGGTAGCCGGGGAGTTTTGAATTGAGAGTGGCGGGGGATTTTTCTTCGGTCTGGCCGGGTTTGGGTTTGTTGCCATCGGCGATGAGGCCGGTGATGGCGAGGGTGTGGACGTCGACTTCGTAGAGGCCTTCCTCCATAGTGGCGAAATAGAGTTTGTTGGCGGGGTCGGTGAGATGACGTGCGGTGCCGGTGAGGCGACCGGGCATGTGTTTGGGCTGGAGGGTGCGGACGTTGCGGTCGGCGTCGATGAGGTAGGGTCCAATGGCGAGTTGGTTCGATTCGGTGTGGATGAGTCGGTTGGCAGGGGTGCCGCCGACGCTTTCGGGACGGACGATGAGGTCGAGGTCGGGGGTGATTTCGTAGAGTTTGTCGGAGGATCCGAAGGGGAGGTGGGGACCGTAGGTGATGATCCAGAGTCGGTCGGCAAAGGGGACGACGGCACCGGTGCCGCATTCGCGTTCGTCGTTGAAGGAGGCGAGGTGGGGGTAGATGCCGGAGATCTGTTTGAGTGGTTGGGCGCTCAGGGGGAGAGCGGTGGCCAGGGCGAGGAGGAAGAAGGTGAGGAGGCGCGTCATGGTGATGGGTTGAGTCCGGGTTGGGGGGATTTGGACATTTCTTTTGCGTCAGGTAAGGATCAAGAGGTCCAGGCCGTTGGGGCGATAGCGCTCAAATCCTTGATCGAAGGTGACGAGGCGCATGCGGCTGCAGATGGCAAAGGCGGCGAGCCATGCATCCATCCATACTTTTGGTGACGGGGTTTCGCGATCCGAAAGTTGCAGCCAGAGGGCTTCGATGCCGATGGGTTCGGGGGCGATGTGAACGTAGGGAAGGACAAGCCATTGTGCCAGGGCTTCGCGGGAGCCTCGGTTGCTGAGAGGGGTATAATCGGGGGCGATTTTTTGGGTGAGCAGTCGCAGAAAACCGATTTGAGTAGCGCGGCAGAACTCGACGGAGTCGCCTTCAGAAAGGTGGTCGAAGAAGATTTTGGCGGAGGCGTGCTGGGTGTGGGTGGCGAGTGCGCCTGCGATGAAGACGTTGAGGTCGCAGAGGTGTTTCACGGAAGGTCGAGATCAGCGGTGGATTCGAGCTGGTAGATTTGTTCGGAAGTGATTGGGGTTCCTCCATGGAGGGTGGGAATGAGGGGCAGTTTCATTTTTTCGGCTGGCTTTCGAAAACTGGGAGGACCTCCGCCCCGCACCACGTTGGAGAGGGCTTCGTTGACGAGGTCTTTCATTTTTCGTCCGGTCAAAGCGGCGAGGGCTTTGGTTTCGCGGTAAAGTTCGTCGTCAATTTCAAGAGTGGTTTTCACTTTCCCAGATTCCCATATTACCAGAATTAGGTCAATAGGGAGTCCATCGCGGGCGGTTTTTTTGAGTCGATGGACTGCTTTTCTTTTCTTAGGATCGTGTTCGCCGCTTGAATGAGGGCGGACTCTGCGTTTTAGACAGTCTCCCACTTCCGATGATTTTTGCCTCCATTCCCGACCCAAGCCGCAGCGGCGATGTGCTGTTTGCGTTTTTGAGCATTCTTTTTGAGGGGGCACCCTACATTCTGATTGGGACGCTGATTTCAGGGCTGATTGATGCGTTTTTGCCGGCGAAGTTTTTGGAGCGGATGCTGCCGAAAAACCGAGTGGCGGCGACATTTGCGGCAGGTTTTCTGGGGTTGATCTTTCCGGTGTGTGAGTGTGCGGTGGTGCCCGTGGTGAGGAGGCTGGTGCAGAAGGGGCTGCCGCTTTCTTGTGGGCTGGCTTATTTGTTGAGTGCGCCGATCATCAATCCGATTGTGATCATCAGCACGCTGACAGCCTTCAAGGAGTTTGAGGGGGCGGTTGGCGATGCGACGATGACGATCGCGAGGATTTCGCTGGCCTATGTGGTGGCGGTGTCGCTGGGATTGTTCATCATCAGGAAGAAACCGTCGGATATTTTGAGACCGTCGGTGGCGGCGAGTGTGGAGCGGGCGGTGGCGGCAGGCTCGGCGGGTGGGCCGCAGGGGTTTGACGCGAAGCTGACCCATGCAATGCGCACGGCGATGCGGGATTTCCTGGATACGGCAATGTATTTTACGATTGGGGTGTTGTTGACGAGTTTGTTCAACACCCAGGTGCCGCAGTCGAGCATTGAGGCGGTGGCGGGCAATGAGTGGGTGGCGGTGCCTTCGATGATGGGACTGGCCTTTGTGCTGGCGTTGTGCAGCACGTCGGATGCGTTCATTGTGGCACCGATGGGAGTGTTTTCGGAGGCTTCGAAGCTGGCGTTTCTGGTGTTTGGTCCGATGCTGGACATCAAGCTGGTCTTCATGTATGCTTCGGTTTTCCGCCGCCGGTTCGTGCTGACGATGAGCATCGCGGTTTTTGTGTTGATCGGGCTCTTGTGTGAGCCTTGGATTGACTGGGTTTCACTTCTTAAAAATACGCCGATACCATGATTAAAGCCCGTAATGCCATTCATGTGATCAGTGTCTTCCTGCTGATATTGTGGGGGGCGGTGATGTTGTATTTTTATGCCACGGGGCGGATCAACCAATACCTGCCGGGCGATGGGATTTTCCGACCGCTGGTGTTGTGGTCGGGGATCGGGATGGTGGGATTGGGATTGTTCAACTTGCTCACGATGGGGGCAAAGGAGGCGGATTGCGGGCATGACCACGATCATGACAATGCGGATGGATGTTGTGGGCATGATCATAAACATGACCATGGCCACACTCACGGGCACGCGCATGATCACGACCACAAACCTGGTGACTGTGGGCACGATCATCAACATGGTGAAACTTGTGGCGGGCATGATCATGATCACCACCATCATCATGACGATGGACACGAGCATGAGCATGAACATGGACACGATCATGCACACGGGATCTTGAATGAGAGTGGCATGGCGGGCAGGGTGTTTGCGATTTTTATGCTCGCGGTGCCGATGACTTATGCGGCGATCAAGACGCCGGACCGGTTCAGTGCTCACGCAGTGATGAACAAGGGAGTTTATGAGCAGAATTATGGCAGCACGACTCGGGCGGATCAGTTTTCGCTGAAAAAGGGGGTTGCCGGTAATCCAGGCGCTTCCCAAGACATGGGTGCGCCTAACATGACGCGGGCGGTGTCGAGTTCCGATGATCCGCAGGGGGGCACGCTGGTGCCGGTGCCGGATGCGGACAAGATTCCCAGTGCGTCGGGTCAGCAGCCGAAGGATTTTGGTGACTTTACCTTGAAGGATTTGGAGGCGCAGATTCCGAAGAGTGCGAATGGGAATTTTGTGCTGGAGGTGCCGGAGATCTATTACACGGCCGGGGACAAGCAGGTGCAGGAGGTGTTGACCGGGCAGCCGGTGGAGACGGTGGCGCAGATTTTGCCGGAGAAGGGGGAGTTCAATCCGGATGGAAAGCGCGCGAGGATTTTCCGCATGATGGTGCAGTGTTGCGCGGCGGATGCGCGGCCTTATTCGATCCCGGTGGAGTTTGCGGACAAGCCGCCAACCTTCAAAGACATGAGCTGGGTGAAGATCACCGGCAAGATGGGGTATGAGTCGCAAAACGGACAGATTGTGCCGATCATCAAGGCGGAGACCATGAGCGAAGCGGCGGAGCCGGACGACCAGATGGTGTATTAGAAGAAAGGATAAAGGATAAGGGATAAAGGATAAGGGAATTGTTTTGCTTGATAGTGGATTTGGTCACGTCGAAGGGGTGCGGAAGTAAAAAATGAGTGCTGGGTCGAACAAGGGGCACGCGAGTTTGTGTGTGTTGTTTTTTTTCCAGGCCCATGCATTGGGCATGTGGGGTGTGAACCTGAGCAATGTGCTGAAGGTTTATGGATATGAGGGATTGATTCCGTATGTGTTTGCCTGCAACTCGATCGCGGCGTTGTTGTCGCCCCTGGCGGTGGGGGCGCTGGCGGATGAGCGGGTGGTTCCAGAGCGGGTGTTAAGATGGTTGGGAGTGGGGGCGGCGGTTTTTCTGGCGCTGTTTTTCTTCGGGGTGCAGCAGCGCTGGCACTGGGGGGTGGTGCTGGGGCTTGCGCAGGTGCATGCGCTGTGGTCGGTGCCGACGTTCGGGCTGACGACGAGTCTGGTGTTGTCGAGGTTGAGTGCGCCGCAGTTGCAGTTTGGCAACATCCGATTGTGGGCGACGCTGGGATGGATGGCGGCGGGATTGATGGTCAGCGTGGTTTTGCAGGCGGACCGGTCGGTGGTGTCGGGTTATGCAGCGGCGGTGGCGTGGCTGGTGACGGTCGGATTTACTTACATGATCCCTCCTTCGGTGGCGTGGGTGGTGGATCTGAATCAGCGGAGGTCGGTGAGGGAAATTTTGGGACTGGATGCGCTGCATTTGTTGAAGCATGCGGATCACAAGGTGGTGTTTTTGTCGGCGGGTTTGTTCAACATGTGCCTCGCGGCGTTTTATCCATTTACAGTTCTGCATTTGGATGATTTGGGCGTGAAGGGCACGACAGGGGTGATGAGCATTGGCCAGATCACGGAGATCATTTCGATGGTGGGGCTGGCCTCAATTTTGGGTCGGTTCCGATTGAAGTGGGTGTTCCTGGCGGGAATGGGGTTTGGGGTATTGAGGTATGGGCTGTTTGTGCTGGACACCAAGGCGGCAGTGATCACGGGAATCTTTTTGCATGGGTTTTGTTTCACGCTGTTTTTCATCACGGCGCAGATTTATCTGGAGCAACGCATTCCGCTGAACATGAGGGCGCGGGCGCAGGCATTGCTGACACTGGTGATCAATGGTTTTGGAAACCTGGCGGGGGCATTGGGGTGCGGATGGTGGCGCCAGTGGTGTCAGACGGAGGGGAAGACGGACTGGCCGGCATTTTGGACCGGGATGATGGTGCTGACCTTGGGGGTGAGCGTATTTTTCGCGGTGGCTTACAAGGGAGTGGACCGCGCGGACGAGTTGAAGCGAGATGGAGTGCCCGGGCCGGGGTAGGATCGGGCAGTCACCGTAACGGGATCTCTATTTGGATTTGCCGAGGTGTTTGACGAACCAGTTGACGGTGGCGGTGGCGACGGCGTTGGCGTCTTGGGCCGCGACGGAGTGGGTGGAGTTTTTGAGAACGACAATATCTCCGGGGGCCCTTCTCTCGCGCATGGTGGCGATCATGTGGAGGGCATGATTGACGGAGATGAGGTCGTCCTTTTGACCGTGGAGAAGGAGAATTTGGGCATCGCTGGGATCAACGTGAACGATGGGGGAGCAGTCGGATTCGAGCGCGGCGTCGAAGGAGAGCGGGGCTTTCAGGATGGCGATTTTGGTGATCGCTTCGGGGGGTTTGGTGGTCCAGCCGCGCAGGTCGGTGGGGGCGTTGATGGAGACAACGGCGGCGATGCGGTTGCTGTGGCGCTCGATGGGATCGGAGGCATTGGGATTGCCCTTGTCGGCAGTGGTGGCAAGCATGAGGCTGAGATGACCTCCGGCACTGCCGCCGACGGCTCCGAGCCGGTTGGGATCGATGTTCCACCGGGAAGCATTGGCGTGAATGTAGCGGGCAGCGCGCCGGACGTCGGCGATGGCATCGGGCACCTTGGACTGGGGTGGGTTGGCGTGCCAGATGAGGAAGACGGTGAAGCCGCGGTTGAGGAGGGAGAGGCTGTTGGGGACGAAGATGGCGGGGTCGCGTCGGGCGGAATACCAGCCAGCGCTTTGAATGGCGAGGATGCCGGCACCGTTGGGGCGGCTGGGTTTAAGGACATCGAGGATGAGTGGCGTGCCGCCCTTGAAGCCGTAGGTGACGTCACGCTCGATGGTGGGCGGGCTGGCGGCGGTGGGCGCGCACATGGGGGGGGCGAGCAGAAGGAGCAGACCGAAGGCGAAGAAGCGGGTCGGAGGAGAAGTCAACATGGATGGGCGGTGTCGGATGCTGGTTTCGTCGTGGCAACCGGACCCATGAGCCTTTGGCTGGGAGTTTTGAGCCTAAAGTTGATTAGGCAAAGTAATCAGAATTCCTATTTGATCAAGGTCTGGTAAAGCTCGTGGGTTTTTTCGGCGATGGCGCTCCATGAGAAATGGTCAACGGCGCGTCTGCGTCCGGCGGCGGCCATGCGATCGCGCAGCGGTTTGTCGGCCATGAGGCGGTTGATGGCTTCGGCGAGGTCGTGGCTATATTGGGCGGGGTGTTCGGCTTCGTAAGGGCTTTCGTTTTGCTGGAGAAGCGGGACGAGGATGCCGGTTTCGCCGGGAAGAACGACTTCCTTGATGCCGCCGACGGCGCTGGCGACCACGGCGGTTTCGCAGGCCATGGCTTCGAGGTTGATGATGCCGAAGGGTTCGTAGATGGAGGGGCAGCAGAAGACGTCGGCGTGGGAGTAGAGGACGATTTTTTCCTCCACGGGGAGCATGGCCTGGATCCAGATGATGCCATCGCGGAGGGCCTGGGCATCGGAGACGGCGTTGCGCATTTCGGCGGCGATTTCAGGGGTATCGGGTGCACCGGCGCAAAGGACAACCTGGAAGTCGGGGTCCATGTGTTTGATGGCGCGGACAAGATGGATGATGCCTTTTTGACGGGTGATGCGACCAACGAACAGGACGAAGGGTTTGTTGGGGTCAACGCCGTGTTTGCTGAGGACTTCGGGGTTGTGGGTTTTGTGGTATTCGTCGGGGTCGATGCCGTTGTGGATGATGTGGATTTTTTTCGGGTCGGCGTTGAAAAAGCGCAGGATGTCGACCTTGGTTTCCTGGGAAACGGCGACGATGGCGTCGGCCATTTCGATGGCGGTGCGTTCGACCCAGACGCTGAAGTCATACCCGCCGCCGAGTTGTTCGCGTTTCCAGGGGCGGAGGGGTTCGAGGGAGTGGGTGGTGAGGACGAGGGGGATGCCGTAGTTGAGCTTGGCCATGATGCCGCCGAGGTGACTATACCAGGTGTGGACGTGGACGAGGTCGGCGTCGATGGCGGTGGTGTTCCAGCTGAGGCCACGTTGGACGGCACCGAAGACGCTGGTGAGGTTTTTTGGGGCGGTCCAGAGGCCGGTGTCGAGTCCGTAGCCGGTGACTTTGAGGTTGGGGCTGGGTTGTTCGTTTTGGTCACCAAAAGCGCGGACTTCGACGTCGCAGAATTTGGCGAGTTCGCGGGTGAGATATTGGACGTGGATGCCGGCACCTCCGTAGATGTAGGGAGGGTATTCGTTGGTGAGGAAAAGGGACTTCATATCGAGAAAGGATAAAGGATAAAGGCTAAAGGCTAATGAGTGCCTAGGGCTTAGAGGTTTGTGCTTTGGCCGCGGGTGGCGATGCTGACTTGGCCTTGGGGATGCTGTTGTGCAAGGGCGGTTTGCAGAGATTGGGCGCGCTCGGGTTCGCCGTGGACGAGCCAGGTGGTGGCTTTGGTGCCGGTGACGTTGTGGTGCCAGAGCAGTAGTTCGTCGTGGTCGGCGTGGCCGGAGTAGGAATCGAGGATTTCGATGTGGGCATGAACGGAGAATTCGTCGCCGAGGATACGGACGGTTTTATGTCCGTTTCGAAGTTTCCAACCGAGGGTGTTTTCGGCGCAGTAGCCAACGAAGAGGAGGGTGGTGTCGGGGTTGCTGATGTGGTTGCGGAGGTGATGGAGGATGCGACCGCTTTCACACATGCCGGAGGCGGCGATGAAGATGGCGGGTTCCTGGATGCGGTTGAGGGCTTTGGATTCGGAGGCTTCGCGCACGAAGTGGAGTCCGTCGAATCCAAAGGGGTTACGTTTTTGGAAGAGGAAGTCGTAGACCTCCTGGTTGAAACATTCGGGGTGGAGTCGGAAGATCTCGGTGGCACTGACGGCGAGGGGGCTGTCGACGTAGATGGGGATTTTTGGGAAGCAGTTCTGGTCGCGTAGTTTGTTGAGGGCGAAGAGGAGCTGCTGAGTGCGTTCGACGGCGAAGGAGGGGATGAGGAGTTTGCCGTTGCGACGGCGGGTTTCGTTGATGATGCGGCAGATGTGTTCGTCGGAGGCCATGTCGAGTTCGTGCTGGCGTCCGCCGTAGGTGGATTCCATGATGATGTGATCGACGCTTTCGCAGGGGGCGGGGGGATTGAGGAGGTCGCTTTTGGGACGACCGATGTCGCCCGAGAAGAGTAGCCGGGTCTTTTTGCCGGTGCTGTGTTCGGTGAGGTCGAGGATGACTTGGGCGGAGCCGAGGATGTGGCCGGCGTCGATAAGGGTGAGCTTGATGCCGTCGCCGATGGGCATGGGGCGGTTGTAGCCGAAGGTGACGAACTGGCGCAGGCATTGTTCGGCGTCGATCCGGGTGTAGAGGGGTTCGAGGAGTGGGGCGTCGGAGTTGCGTTTGCGGGATTTGCGGTTGAGGAATTCGATGTCGTTTTCCTGGATGTGGGCGGAGTCGGGCAGCATGATGCTGCAGAGGTCGCGGGTGGCGTCGGTGGTGTAGATGTTGCCGCGGAAGCCTTGTTTGGTGAGGTTGGGAAGGTTGCCGCTGTGGTCGATGTGTGCGTGGGAGAGGACGACGGCGTCGAGGGTGGCGGGATCAAAGGGGAAATGGCGGTTGCGCTGGAAGGATTCGTCGCGGCGGCCCTGGTAGAGGCCGCAGTCGAGGAGGATGCGCTGGCCGTTGATTTCGAGGAGGTGCTGGGAGCCGGTGGTGGTGCCTGCGGCGCCGTGGAAGGTGAGGGTCATGCTTGGGGGAAATGTTCAGCAGGAAGAGGAGGGGATGCCAAGCATTAAATGGACGAAATGGGGGGAGAATTTGCGCTTTTGAGGGGATGAGCTAAGGTGGGCGGTCAGTTTGGTCACGGCAGTGTTTTGCCTGGCGTGACGGGCTGCATTCTCCATTCCATGACGCTGTTATTCACTTATATACTGGTTGCACTTTTCATGTCATTTGTGTGTTCGCTGTTGGAAGCGACCTTGTTAACGTTGACGCCATCGACCATTGAGTCGGCCAAGGAGCGGGGGGCAAAATGGGCAAAGGGGATGGAAGCGTTGAAGATGGACATTGAGCGTCCGCTTTCGGCGATTTTGACCTTAAACACCATCGCTCACACGATGGGTGCGGCGGGTGCGGGCGCGGAGTATGCACGCTTGTTTGGGAATACGGGGGAGGCGATATTTGCGGCGGTTTTGACGTTGGCGATCCTGGTGTTTACAGAGATCATTCCGAAGACTTTGGGGGCGCGTCATGCGCAGGGGCTGGCAGGTTTCGCGGCTTGGATTTTACCTTGGATGATTTTCCTTCTGGCGCCGCTGGTTTGGGGGTCGAAGATGTTGACGAAGTTGATCACGTCGAAGGATGCGGAGTTCAAGTCGATGCATCGTGAGGAGTTGCTCGCGATGGCGCGGATGGGCGAGGAGGCGGGGGTGCTGCATGAGCAGGAGAGTGAGATGGTGAAGAATTTGATCCAGCTGCATCGGATGCGGACCTGGGACATCATGACGCCGCGGCCGGTGATTTTTGCACTGTCGGAGGACACGCTGTTGTCGGAATTTGTGCAGGAGATTGAGGACAAGCCGTTTTCTCGGGTGCCGGTGTATGGGGAGAACCGGGATGATGTGAAGGGTTTTGTGATTCGCGGAGAGGCGTTGCTGGCGCATCTGAGGCATCAGAATGAGCCGTTGACGTTGTCCAAGGTGCTGAGGCCAATTGCGGTGACGCAGGAAGACATGCCGGTGGATGTGCTGTTTCAACGGTTCATCACGGAACGGCATCATATCATGCTGGTGACGGATGAGTTTGGCGGCACAGTGGGTCTGGTGACACTGGAGGATGTGCTGGAGACGATCTTCGGAGTGGAGATCGTGGATGAGAAGGACAAGGTGGAAGACTTGCAGGCGCTGGCGCGGCAGCTTTGGCGGGATCGCGCGGAGCGGATGGGGATCACGCTGCCGGAGACGGATGAAGAAACGAAGGCGGCAGAGGAGGCGCTGCTAGCGGGTGAACGTGAGGCGAAGAGTTAAGCAGCGCGGTTCGGGTTCACTTATTCTGGTCGACTCACTTTTTTAGCTCGTTGATTTCAAGTCGGCCCTGGTCGGGCGAGAAAACCATGAGGAGGTGGTTTTTGCCGATCAAATAGAGATGACCGATGGTGTCGCGTTGAAGATCTTCTTCGGTGGGGGCGTCGAGATGGGCGCTGTAACTGCGCACCTTGTTTTCATAACCGTAGTAGGCGGCACCGACAAACAGGTAGTGAGTGTTGTTGTCGCGAGCAAGGATGCCGTGCTTGCGTTGCGAGCCGGTGGGTTTGTGGAAGACGAGGGCCCTGGCTTCAGCGGTGATGGTGCATTTGAAGAAGGGGTAGGCGTAAGCTCCGAGTCCACCGGCCTGAAGGCTGCGGACGCGCCAGTTGCCAATGAGAGCTTTTGATTCGGGGGCTGGCTGCCGTGGCTGGTCGAGGAGTTTGCGGATGGCGGCGATGGTTTCGATACTTTCCTGGTCGATGTCTTTGGCTTCGAGGGTTTGGAGGATTTTTTGAGCTTTGGCTTCCCAGTCGTCCATGACGTTTTGATGCTGAGGTCGCAAGGTGTTTTTCAGGGCCTCAATGGGGCTGTCGGACGCAGACAGCGGCTGGGTGGCGAGGAGCAGGATGGAGAAAAAGATGCAGAGCAGGTGGTGGTGGCGGGGAAGGATCATGCCGGTGTTTGTTGGAGGATGGACCGGTGTGACGCATTCCATGGCCTCAGGGCACGCCCAGGGCTTTGGCGACGACATCGTTGCCGCTGGCACGTTGGATGTCGAAGGTGCCTTTGATGGGGACGGGCGTAGGAAGGGGGTTGCCTTTCATGTCGGTGGTGAGGGTGCCGCTGAACGTTCCTTTGAAGGCCAGGGTGCCGTCAGGGTTTTTGGTGGTGGATTCGTGGTGCAGTTCGAAGTCGGTGGTTTGCTGGTTCTCGGTGGTTTTTGATCCTGGCGGGTTGTAGCTGAGGGTGCGCATGGCGGGTTTAAGTTCGAGGGTTTTGGGGTCGAGGGCAAAGTTGAGTTCGAGGCTGGTGCGGTCTTTACCCATCATTTTGGGGCCGTGGGGTCCGATGTTGCCATAGGCGTCGAGGGTGACGTAGATGGACCCGGCGAGGAGGCGGAGGACGGCGGTGTGAATGACTTTTCCGGCCATGGAGTCGAGGAATTTTTGGACCTCGGGGTTTTCATGCTTGGGGCCCTGTTGGGCAGGCATGGTTTTGGAGGTGGTCATGAATTCGTGGGTCTGGCCGCTGATTTCGGCATTGATGAGGCCGGTGCCGAGGAGGTTGCCAGGGAACTGGGTAAGTTGGGTTTGAGGAGCCGCTGGGGCGGGAACGTCGGCGTCAGAGTCGCTGGAGAGGTCGGCGGGGACGACCTGAAAAGCGGCGGCTTTGAGGGTTTGGCCGGTGCTGTTGTTGATGCGGATTTCGTAGTAGCCGGGTTTTTCGGGATGGGGGAGGGCGTGGTCGGTGGCTCCGGCGAGTTCAACGATGTCGGTTTCGAAGAGGGCGGGGGCGCTGCGGTCGTCGTCGGAGTGGATGGCGATGGTGCCGGTGAAGCCGTCGGGGATTTTGAGTTCGATGGGGAAGAAGCCGCCGGGGGTGTGGGCCATTTTTCCTTGCACGTCGAGGGTGAACTGGGTGCCGTCGAATTGGGGTGCGAGTTCGAAGGTCTGGGTGGGTTCGTCGGGGAGGATGTCGGCAACGATTTGGAATTTGGTGTTGGTATCGGTGGTTTTGGCGGTGATGCGCCAGAGGCCGGGGACGAGGCTGAGGGTGCGGTCACCGCCGGTGGTGTTGCCGCCGCCGCCCATGCGCCCGTCGCGGGAGAGAGTTTTGCCGTCGGCTTCAAGGGGATTGATGTTCCAGGTGACGCGGGTGGTGGCGTCGACACCGGGGAGGATGAGACGGATGTCGGCTTTGGCTTTGGCTTTGGGGTCGGGCCTGGCAGGGGGCGAGGTGGTGGGGGTTGAGGTGGTAGCTGATGAAGGAGTGGTTTCGGATGGTTCGGGGCTTACCACATTGACGATGGCGGTGACTTCAGGGGCGTTGTTTTTGTCGGCGGTTCTGGCGGTGAGAACGAGTTCGTATTGACCAGGTTTTTCGGGGGCGTCGATGAGGCCTTCGTTTCTCTGGAGGAAGGTGCTATACCAGAAGTCGGCGATTTGGCGGCCGCGGGTGCCGTCGGCTTTGAGGGGGAAGAGGCGGAGGCGGTCGTATTCGCCGCGGCCGCTGGTGATTTTGGGTTCGAAGACGGAGCCTGCGACGATGCGGTTGGGAACTTCCAGGTTGAGTTCGGGAATGGCGACGAGTTGAATGGGGGCTTCTGCGAGGACGACGTGTTTGGTTTCGGTGGTGCGGATGAAGGCGATTTTATAGATGCCGGGTTGTTTGGGCATGGAGAGTGCGGCGTGGTATTCGCCTGGGAGGATTTTTTTGGCGCCGGGGAAGACGTGGCGGTTTTGGCCGCTGGCGATGATGCGGGTGAGGGGGTCATCGGTGGGGAAGATGCCGAGTCTGAAGCTGGAGTGGGGGCGGCCGGGGGGCGGGGTTTTGATACGGAAGGAGAGATAGGCGTTGACGCCGGCGGTGAGGGGGGCGGTGGGGGGAAATTCGACTTCCATTTGGGGGGCGGTGAAGTCGAGGGAGGGGCGGGTGGGGCCGGAGACTTTGACGGTGCCTTCGCCGCGTCCCTCGGGGCCTTGGGCGATGATGGTCCAGGTGCCGGCGGGGAGTTGGGTTTTGAGTTCGTGACCGAGGGCGGTGGCGAGCTCACGGGTTTTGCCGGAGCTGTCGGTGGCGGTCCATTTCATGGAGCCGGTGGGGAGGCCGAGGCCGACGGATTTGAGGAAGAGGGCGGTTTCGAAGGTTTTTTCTTCGACGGGTTCGGGGGCCGGGGCGGCGGTGGGTTCGGGAGTGGCGGTGACGGATTGTTGGAGGGCGTCGAGGAGTTCGCTGCCGTTGCTGGGGTTAAAGAGTTTGCCGCCGGTGAGTTCGGTGATGCAGGCAAGGGTATTGGCTTCTGCTTCCGTGAGGCCGAATCCGACGACGTGGGCACGGATTTTGATGCCGGTGGCGATGAGGTCGGCAGCGACCTGGCAGGGATCGCCGTCGCAGGTTTCAAGGCCATCGGTAATGAGCAGGATGTTGGCGCTTTCGGCGGTGTTGGGGATGAGTTCGGCGGCGCGGCGCAGGGATTCGGCGAGAGGGGTTTTGCCCTTGGGGATGAGGGCGTTGATCTGGCTGGTGACGGCGGCGGGGTTGATGATGCCGGGGGGAACGATGACTTCGATGTCGTTGCAGTCGCCGCGTTTGCGATGGCCGTAGGCGATGACGCCGAGGGGCTGGGCGGTGTCGTAGCCGGAAAGGAACTGCCCCATGATTCTACGGGCGATTTCGATGCGGGTGGAGGATTCCATTTTGTTCCACATGCTGCCGCTGGCATCGAAGACGATGATGTTGGCGGTGGCTGCGGCAGTGGCGGGTGGTGCGTCTTGCGCCTGTGACTGTGCTTGGGCCGCGGTGGTGGAGGTGAGCCAGAGGGTGAATGCAAGCGTGGTGAGTCGTAGTCGTGTGATCATGGCAAGTATTGACTTAAGGACATGAGGGTATGTGTAAAGAGTTTTTGGTTGTGACGGATTTGCGGTTTAACCTTCGTGTGGAAAAATGTTTAGGTTGAATTGAAGCGTGATTTGAAGTTGCAGAGAACGGGCGGTGGATGGATGGGAAGGAATGGATGATGAGTCGGCCCCGGCATTGAAAAATTGGTTTGATGAAGCGCGGTTCAGGAGCGTGGCAGGGGAGTTGGCGAAGGTTCATACCGGGTTTGATCGGAAGAGGTTTTTGAAGGTGGCGTTGGCGGGATTGGAGGAATTGAGTTTGATGCAAAGATTGCGGCGGATGACTTTTGCGGCGCATGAGGGGATGGAGTTGGAGTTTTTGGAGGCGGTGGAGGTGTTGAAGGAACTGGCACCGAAAATTGACCACTCGTTTGTGACCTTGTTTTTGCCGGATTATGTGGCGTCTTACGGGCAGGAGAATTTTGATGAGTCGATGGAGGCGTTGAAGTTTTTTACGCCTTTTGGATCTTCGGAGTTTGCAGTGCGGGAGTTTCTAAAAATGGATTTGAAGCGTGGATTGAGGTTCATGCGGACATGGTCGAAGGATGAGGATGAGCACGTGCGAAGGCTTTCGTGCGAGGGTTGCCGACCGAGGTTGCCGTGGTCGTTCCGGCTTGAGGTGTTGGTGCGCGATCCGGAGCCGGTGATGCCGATTTTGGACCGGTTGAAGGCGGACAGGAGCTTGTATGTTCGCAAGTCGGTGGCGAATCATTTGAATGACATCACCAAGGATCATCCGACGCGGGTGATCGAGATTTTGCGAGGATGGGATTGGTCGAACGCGCATTCGGCTTGGATCGCGAAACGGGCATTGCGGACCTTGATCAAGGCCGGGGACAGGGAGGCGCTGGCGCTGATGGGGGCTGGGGAGATGGCGAAGGTGAAGGTGGGTGCGTTTCGTGTTGAGCCGCGGCAGATCAAGCTGGGCGAGGCGGTGGCGATGGAGGCCAAGATTCAGTCAACATCAGAGCAGACGCAGAAGCTGGTGATCGATTATGCGGTGCATTATGTGAAGAAATCCGGCGGAACTTCGGCGAAGGTGTTCAAGTGGAAGGAGCTGATGTTGGGTGCGGGGGAGGTGCTCGTTTTGAGGAAAAATCAGCGGATTCAAAACTTCACCACGCGTGTGCATCACGCTGGGTGGCATGGGGTGGAATTGTTGATCAATGGGGAGAAGTTGGCGGCGGATGGTTTCACGCTGAACGTGGAAGGATGATGCCGATCTGGAAAAGCTAGCTGGCGATCGCCCATCGAATCATCGACCCTGCCAATTTGCTCCAGCCGGTCGATTCGAATGGCGTGCGGACGATCAAACCTATTTTGAGATTGAAGAGTTTTTACGATGGTTTGGCATGGTCTCTGGAGCCTGAAAAAATCAACACAGGGCAGTTTGCAATGAAGAGTTGGCAGATTCGTGCAAAATGCAACAATTGAAGCGACCTGGTTCTGCGGCATTAATGATGTATTGCTCCCAATGTGTTGATGGCCAACGCTTTGTATTCTGGGAGATGGCCCCGGCACGCCTTGTGCATAAGATGAGGTCACTGAAGTAACATTATCCATTCGGTTTGTTTAAGTCCATTTGCCGGACCCAGCCGCCGAACTCGATATCATTCTAAAATTACCCTACCCCAAAACCAGAAAGCCTGAGATCTTGCATGCACGCGGTGTGGATCTCGGGCTTGCTCTTTGTGGGAACTACAGCAGCGGTGAATCTGTGATGGATGGGTAAGGGCTTTGCCTGATTGCACGACTGGGAGGATTGCAGTAAGCAAAGCCTGCCTGTTTGCAGTATCGACCAATCATGCGGGCCAAATTTTTTCCAACAACCGGTGAGCGACTTCCTTGAATTGCCATTATGAATCATTTTTTCTGTTCCTGCGGGAACGAGCTCTATTTTGAAAACTCCAAGTGCTTGTGCTGTCAGTCCGAAGTCGGTTTCTATGCAGAAACCCGCAGCATGCATGTGGTGGGTGGTGAGACGGGAATGCGGCGCTGTGCGAACGGGTCGGAATTTGGGGTCTGCAATTGGGTGATCGCCAAGGACAATCCCTACATTTATTGCACGGCTTGCCGGCTGAATCTGGTGGTGCCGGATTTGTCCCGTCCGGGCAATCTGGAGTTGTGGGGCAAGATGGAAGTCGCCAAACGGCGGGCGCTCCACACGGTGCTGACCTATGGACTGCCGGTGCTACAGGAGGAGGGGGATGTTTGTCCGCCGCTGTTGTTGCAATTTTTGCTGCCTGATCCGGGATGCCAGGTAATGACGGGTCATGATGACGGGTTGATCACCCTGAATTTGCTGGAGGCGGATGACGCGATTCGGGAGCACAATCGCAAAAGCCTGAATGAGCCTTACCGGACACTGCTGGGGCATTTCCGGCATGAGTTGGGTCATTATTATTGGAGTCGTTGGTTCGAGCATGATCCGGCTGCAGGAGAGGTGTTGCCGGCGTTCCGGGAGTTGTTCGGTGATGAACGGGCGGACTATGGCAGGGCGTTGCAGTCGTATTATGCCAATGGTCCGGAACCTGACTGGCAGTTGTCGCGGATCAGTGCCTATTCAACCATGCATCCTTGGGAGGACTGGGCGGAGACCTGGGCGCATTACTTGTATATCATGGATGCGTTGGAGACGATAAAGAGTTTCGGTTTGCAGATGCGCAAGGGTCGCGCCGATCAGAGCATTTTTTCGAAGGAGAAGGCGCTGCTTCCGGCTCCTTTTGAGAAGAAGGCTCCCGATGAAATGCTGGTGGCGTTGCATCGATGGGCGAACATGTCGCCCGCGATCAATGAGCTCGCGCTCAGCTTGGGCCATGACCACCTGGCACCGTTCGTTCTTTCAGCTCCGGTGGTGAAGAAGCTGCATTTCATTCATTGCATGATTGAGCGTCAGCAGGCGAAAACGAGTGAGGCCAAAGCGAAGGCAAAGGTATCTTCGACTCCCTCTGGTGCCGGTAGCGGGCAGCCACCGGTGAAACCAGCGCAACGGGGAACGGTGTCGAATCCGGGAGGGACCATGTCGCCTTCAGGTCTTGCACCTGCACCCGCGACTTCAACTGCGCCGGTGCCGATGCCTGCGCCTGCGCAGACACCCATGCAGCCGCAAACGGCTTCACGATGACAAGGTAAGTGAGTCGGCTGCTAGCTTTGGCGACGTAGGGCGTTGAGCGCTGGTTTCGCGAGGACCAGCGCCGCCACGGAGGCGAAGAACCATGGCATCCACCGAAGAGCGGTGATAAACAGGGTGTCATCGGCGGCGCTGGCATCGGCTGCTCGCAGGGATCGCAGCAGCGCAGCGAAGAGAAGTCCCACCAGCCCGTAGGCGAGATTGATGCTGAGTCCTCGAAAGCTCAGGATGGTGGCGCGTCGGGCGGGTTCGGCGATTTGGTTGAGGTAGTAGGAGGTGGCGAATCCCATCACGGACATGGCAAGGCCGAGCAGCATGGGGAACAACAATCCAGCGTAGGGCCAGACGAGGCCGAGCCCGATGAGGCCAAGCAGGGTGGCGGTGGAGATGACGGCAAACGTGAATGCTGGACTGTCGCGTGCGATGAGTTTGCGTGCGATGGGAGGGGCGGCATAGCCAAGCAGGGCAAAGGTGGAGCCGATGATGCCGAAGGCGGCCTCGGGGATTTGAATGAGGCGATAATATTGGGCACCGATCGTCAGGAACATGCGGATGACGCTGTCGTTGCAAATGGTGGCGAGGATGACGAACAGGGCGACCGGGGTGGCAAGAATCCAGCGTCCGGCGGCAACGACCTCAGCAAAGGCAGCACCGGCGGAAACGTTTTTGGTGGTGTCGAGATCGGGTTCGTGGAGACGCACCGCGGCGATCACGGCGACCACGGAACTCATGAGGGTCAAATAAACGGGAAGGCGGACGGTGTCGGCGGCGGTGAGGCTGGAGGGGATGCCGAAGATTGAGAGGGCGCGATTGACCAGATTGGGATCATACATGGCGGCACCGAGAATCATGGCAAAGAAGAATCCTCCGGACTGCCAACGAGCCAGACGGCTCAGCACATCGGGCCATTCCTTTTCGCGGCCACTTTGTTTAAGCGAGTCATAGACCAGGGCTTCATCGGCTCCAGATGCTGCGGCTTCGGCGGCTCCGCTGACGATCCGGTTGAGAAAGAAGAGCCAGAACATGAGGCTCAAGTTGCTGGCCGGGGTGAAGGCGAAGATGAGCATTTCTATCACCATCAAAAAGGAGGCAAACACCACCAATCTTCGGCGTCCCACGAGGTCGGCCATGGCTCCAGAAGGCACTTCGAGCAGGACGATGGCGGCGGCCCAGGCAACGTTGAGCAGCGCGTATTGTTCCAAAGACAGTCCGAGGTCCAGGAACAGGATCGCCATCACCGGGTAGTAGAAGCGAGCGTTGAACACCACGCGAAACACGATAAACCAACGAACATTGCGGTCGGCCGCAGCGGAGAGATCCATGGATGAGTTTACGCGTGCGGGTGGTGTAGGCGCGGAGGAAAAAAGTGGAAGGTCCGTCCCGTGCCTTTCCCTTCAGCAAAAAAGGCCCGGGACGGACCTTCTGCTTTGTTTTACTTGTTGGGGAAAAATCTGCGCAGGGTGAGGTAGGCGAAGAAGGCGATGCCGAAGCCGATGAACCAGGCGTAGTTGTAGAGCCCGGCGAAGAAATTGGATTTGTCGAGCACTCCGATCTGCATGAGAAAACCTGGGATATTGGGAAGCACAGCGAGGGCAAAGGTGGCGAGGCTGACGATGCTGTAGCCGGATTGGTAACGGTAGATGCCGTGGGTGTAGTAGAGGGCGGCGACGTCGAGTTTTTTGCGGCGGTGGATGTAGTAGTCGGCAATCATGATGCCGCCGATCGGTCCCAGCAGGGCGCTGTAGCCGATCAGCCAGGTAAAGATGTAGCCACTGGGATCGGCGACCAGTTTCCATGGCATCATCAAGATGCCGATGACGGCGGTGATCATGCCGCCCATCTTGAAGCTGATGTGGCGGGGGGCGAGATTGGAGAAATCGTTCGCTGGGGAAACCACGTTGGCGGCGATGTTGGTCGACAGGGTCGCGATCGAAAGGGCGAGGAGGGCGATGATGGAAATCAGCGGACTGCCAAACATCGAGATCAATTCGACGGGATCCCAGATGGCTTTTCCAAACACGATGACGGTGGCGCTGGTGACGACGATGCCGATGAACGAATAGAATGCCATGGTGGTGGGCAGGGCGATGGCCTGGCCGACGATCTGCGCTTTTTGGCTGACGGCGTAGCGCGAGAAGTCCGGGATGTTGAGTGAGAGGGTCGCCCAAAATCCGACCATCGCCGTGAGTCCGGCACCGAAGGCGGTCCATGCTTCGGCATTGGTGGCGAAGGAGGAGGGTTGCACGAGGATGGGGCCGAACCCATCAGCGGCGCTCAGTGCCCAGCCGAGCATGACCAGACCGATCAATAGCAGGAACGGGGCGCTGAGTTTTTCCAGCCATTTGATGGAGTTCATGCCTTTGAGGATGAAATACACGTTGATGGCCCAGAAGATCAGGAAGCATAGAAATTGTCCCGAGGAAATGCCGAGACCTGCGATGGGGGTTTTGGCAGCGGGGTCGAATCCGAAAATCAGCGCCGCGGTGGAATAGATGGCGGCACCACCGAACCAGGTCTGAATGCCAAACCACCCGCAGGCGACGATGCCGCGCAGCAGGGCCGCGACGTTGGCCCCGTAGATCCCGAAGCTTGCCCGCAGCAGCACGGGAAAGGGGATGCCGTAGGCGGTGCCGGGATGCGCGTTGAGCACCATGGGAATGAGCACGATCACATTGCCCAGCAGCACGGCGAGCAGTGCCTGCCACCAGTTCATGCCGCCACCGATGAGATTGCTCGCCATCGTGTAGGTCGGGATGCAAACGGCCATGCCCACCCAAAGCGCGGCAATGTCCCAAGTCGTCCAGGTGCGCTTTTCCAATGGCACCGGGGCGAGGTCGTCGTTGGTCAGGGAACCTTGCGTTCCCGCTTTGGATGATGTGGCCATGCGACGACTGTAGCAGATTCGAAACCAAGTCGAGCGTGGTCGTTGATGACATTTTCCACGACCCGATGGGTCAACGCCGATGGCCGCAGCGACTACACACACGCCTCGGTCAATTCCTTCTTCCCGGTCGGTTTTGGACGATGGGAGGCAAGAGCCGATTTGGCGCGAAGGTAGTGCCAGCTGCGGAACAACAGGCGCGAAATCTCGTTGTATGCCTGATAGGGATAGGTCGTCATCCACCGCCGTGCATTGGAGAGCTTCAGGGAGCGTCCAATCTGAATTGAGGATCGGAATCCGCTGTCCACTTGAGAGGCGGGGAAAGGCAGCACGTAGGCGGCTTTGATGCCATGGACCCATTCGCGATCAATGGCGTGGTCGATCGGCAGGAACATGGGGATCATTCCCGTCGAAAGCGCCTCGGCTCCCTTGCGGTCGATGAGATAAGCGCCGGTGCCTTTCAAACGTCCGAGTCCGATGCAGAGGGAATAACCACGTCCGAGGGATGCCACCTTGGCCGGTGTGCCCTGGCTCAATCCGGTTAGGCGGAGGATGTTCCAGTGCGAGGCGCACTCAAGGGCGGCCTCGATGGTGGACTCGAAATCGGGCAGCAGGGTTAGGTCGTCTTCAACAATTAGGGCATACGGTTCATCCGTCGCAAGAAACGCCTTCATGGCTCTCACATGACTGAGATAACAGCCGACATGTCCGGGACTTGTGGGACGGCCATGCCGCCGGTTGTAAAGGGCTTCGTCGTATTCGGGGATCGGCAATTTCAAGGCGTAACCGTCCACTCCGGAAACGCGATGAAGCTTAAGGTGGGTGCCTTCGAAGGCTTTCTGCACGGCCATCCAGCGATCCGTCGCTGAATCCATATTGATAACGTAGGCAAGCATTAAGGAAGATGAGAAAAAGGGGCGCGATACTCCGCGACACGTCTTGATCCAGCAAGGTGATTGATCAGAATTCTTTGACCCTGAACAATTTCGCTGGAAAGAGCAGTCGTTGCGCAGGTTCGTTTCTGCGAGCATCAGTGGATGCCTTCATGAACGCTCAACGAACAAGAATCTCCGCCTACGCCCTTCTTCAGGAACACGACTCCGGTCGAATCCTTCTTTGCCGGCTTTCGAGTGAACTGCCACGGTGGGAGGGACATTGGACACTGCCTGGGGGTGGATTGAATTTTGGGGAAAGTCCTGAGGACGCAGTGGTCCGGGAGGTGGAGGAGGAAACGGGGTTGCTGATCGAGGTGGGTGCCATCGCAACGATTGATTCCCTTTTTGACTGTTCGGGCGAGTCTGATTTTCACGGCATTCGAATTATCTATCACGCCAAAATCGTTGGCGGGAGCCTGCGGTGCGAGACGTCGGGGTCAACGGATGCCTGCGAATGGCACGATTTGAATTCATCACCAGAAGTTGCCATGGTCGATCTGGCGGAATTGGGAGTGGAACTGGCGAGGCAGGAGTGGTCGGCGATTTCGATGAGGGGATGAGCAGGGAATGGAAGAGTGCGAATTGACCGTCGACGCGGTGCGTCAATACATGATCGAAAGATGCTTGTCGTTGCGAGCCGTATGCATAAAATGATCAAAGTCAGTTGTGGGCTCGGTGCAGCTCTTGTGTTTGTTACAGTGTCCGGTCCCGTCAATGCCGGGGCACCTCCGGTTTCGCGTGAGCTTGAGGAGAAGATGGATCAGGCCTGGGAGGTATCCTGGAACCGGTTTTACCACAAGGACGTGGAAACATTCATGGATTACCTGAGCAGTTACGAGCCGGGCAAAGAGCAGGCTCATTTGCCCACCGCAGAAGAGGTGGGGCGGCAGTATCCGAATCCTTGTGGCTACAGCACCGGGATGGAGGACGGCATGATTTTGGGCGGGGCGATGCTCAGTTTGTTGTGCGATCGTTTTGCGGTGACGGGTGAGGAGAGTCTGCGTGAAGATGCGGCCAAGGTTTTTAGCGGGATGCGACGTTGTGTGACGGTGCATGGGGTGCCGGGATTCGTCGCGCGCAACGTTTGCCCGGAGGACAAGAAAAGTGTCTACATCAATTCATCAAGGGACCAATACACCCACTTTGTTCATGGTTTGTGGCAGTATTATCGCAGTCCCTTGGCGGATGAGGCGACGAAGGAAGAGGTTCGCGGCATCATGGCGGCGGTGGCGGAGCGCATGATCAAGTTCGTGACGCCGGAGAACGATTATGATTTTTGCCGAGCTGATGGCGAAAGGTGTCCCCTGCGCATCTGCCGCATGTGGGACGTGCAGGCGCACGAGGCGGCACGACTGCCAATGATTTATGCGGCGGCTTGGGATACGACGCGCAATGAGCGTTACCGGACAGAGTGGCGCAAGTATGTGGTGGAAGCGGTGAAGCAATCGGCAACTCCCGACAAACACAAACCCGCGTATGCGTTTTTGCAGATGCAGATTTCACTGGAGGTGCTGCATGAATTGGAACCCGAGAAGTCGCTGAAGGCGGAGATCGGCAAGACCATGAAACACGTCAGTTCTCTTGCTGAAGGGCGATTGGATTACACGGTGAAAGGCATTGCGAAAAAGAGCCCGGAAGAGATGCGCATGCTTGGCCCCGACTGGCGTTTGGTGAAGGCGTGGAAGAATCAGAAGGGGTATAAAAATCCGCAATGGGGTGCCTATCGCGAGATCTGGCATCTCACCCGTGAAGCCGGGGAGTCAGCGTTGATTCCATTGTTGGTGGAGGGTGGCAAGATTACGCCTGAGCAAAGGCAGCTATTTAGTGGCGTGGTGTTGCAGACGGATTATTTGCATAACTCAAGCTGCGGGATTATTTATCATCTGGCGACTTACTGGAAGGCGCGGCGGTTGGGGATGTTGTGATATTGCACACTGGTGAAAGCTGTTGAACGATCGCGGATGAAGGTAAATCTTGTTGCCTGGAATGCGCCGGAACTTAAAGGTTTTCCGTTGTCGGTGCGGCACCGCCTAGCTTGTGAAGCCTCCTGGCGCACGTTGAGATCTTTGGATGGAATATTATCCATGGTGGCAATGTTGTTTGCTGCGTCTATCCGTGGCGGATTGGATGGGCTGGGAGTGTCGGCGTGGATTTCCTGGCCAGTATTCATTGCCGCCGTTCTATTGACACACGGTTTTTTGTGGAATCCCGCCTATCTTTTGCATCTGAGGAATGTTGTTCAGTCATTCAAGAGCAACAAAGATGCGCGGCAAACGCAAGCGGATGGTGGGGGACAACGTTAGATTGGGATCGCCGCCGTCCCCTGCGGCTTCTTCATCCTGTCTCAAAGCGAGGAGACAAATCAAATGAGGCACGTGAACCCAGGAAGAAAAAGAACAAGAAGCAGAACAAAGCCAAAGAAGATGCTCGTGAATTGGAAGCGGGCGTGAACGAAGATTAGAGGTCATGGCACCGAAGCCGTGTTTTTTTGGATGCCTCGGTTGATCTCGACTTAAGCTTCTACTCTGCCGCCCACCTGTGTCGGGAACTTCCCTGAGGCTGTCCTCAGGTTGAGGAAAGAAAGGGCTATATGGCTTGTGTGCGGCGATCAATGTAAGTGATCTAAACGCGATGATCGCCCGGGCGAGGAGGTTGGTGACCACGTGGCTGTGGATAAGTGCAGCATGTTCAGTGATCAATCTCTAAGACCAGATTTCTGGGCGGTTTGATATTAAAACCTAACCTATTCAAATATATGAGAGCACTTTGCTGGCATGGCAAAAACGATGTCCGTGTGGATTCGGTCCCTGATCCTTCGATCTTGGACCCGACGGATGCAATTATTCGAGTTACGGCAACCGCGATTTGTGGTTCCGACCTCCATTTGGTTGATGGCTATCAACCCACCATGGAAAATGGCGATGTGCTCGGACATGAGCCCATGGGGGTGGTCATGGAAGTCGGCTCTGCGGTCAAGAATCTGAAACCAGGAGACCGGGTCGTGGTGCCATTTGTCATTGCGTGTGGTTGTTGCTATTTTTGCAGTCGGCAGCTGTTCTCACATTGCGATGATTCCAATCCCAATGCGGAGATGGCAAGAAAGGTGATGGGGCAGTCGCCTGCGGGAATGTTTGGATATTCGCACATGCTTGGGGGATTTGCGGGTGGTCAGGCAGAGTATCTAAGAGTGCCTTATGCGGATGTCGGCCCCATCAAGATCGAGTCGGATCTTCCTGACGACAAGGTGCTGTTCTTGTCCGACATCTTTCCCACGGGATACATGGCCGCAGAAAACGCCGGCATTGAGGCGGGCGATACGGTGGCCGTTTGGGGTTGCGGACCGGTTGGACAATTTGTCATTCAGAGTTGCTGGATGCTGGGTGCCGGGCGTGTCATCGCCATCGACAGGGTGGCCGAGCGACTTCAGCTGGCTGCTGATAAAGGCAGGGCGGAAACGATCAATTTTGATGACGAAGATGTGTATGATAAGTTGATGGAAATGACCAATGGTCGCGGCCCTGATCGTTGTATTGATGCCGTCGGAACGGAGGCTCACGGTGCCGGCAGCATGGATGCGGTGATTGATAAAGCCAAGGCAGCGTTGATGCTGGGCACGGATCGGCCACATGTGTTGCGGGAAGCCATTCGTTGCTGTCGGAAAGGCGGCACCATTTCGGTGCCTGGCGTGTATGTGGGGATGCTTGACAACTTCCCGATGGGCCCAGCAATGAATAAGGGCCTAACTTTTAGGATGGGCCAGACGCATGTTCAAAAGTATTTGGCCCCGCTGCTTGAAAAAATTCAGGATGGTCAAATCGATCCTTCATTCATCATAACTCATCGACTGCCGTTGGAAGATGCTCCTCGGGCCTATGATCTATTCAAAGGTAAAGATGACGGCTGTATCAAGGTCGTTCTTCATCCATGACCAATGGCTGGTTGCCAGACGGTGGTCTGCATGTAACGGGCCAACTGGACAACCGCCCAACGAGGGTTCGATGTCTTCGTGCTAGTGCGGACTCACTTCGTGGAGTGGCCCGGTGGTGTCGGTAAACCGTCTTGGTCTTACGCCATATTCATACCTGTTGAAGCCCGGTTGCAGATAGACTCGGATGTCACTGCCGCTGCGGCCCACCGCTTCAGGAATCACCGCACGGCCCGTGTGACCCGCGATTTCGCCATCCACGAGACTGGCCACCTCACGAGGCAGGTCATTCCAATACATGCTGCTGCTGCCCCGCAAAGATCAGCTGCAGCGGCGATGCTGATCAAAAAAAATGCAGTCTCATGGCTGGGTGGTGAGTTCGAATCGGGAGACCGTAAGCTTGGTGTCTGTCTGGAAGGAAGAGATGAGCACGCTGTCGAGGAGGTTGCCTGTGGGTGACGGATGTTTTCGCGAGAGTGCATGGAATTCACGCAGCGGGATGGCGATTTCACACCACCCATCGCGGTCGGGGTGGAGGTCGTCCGCGCTTAGCTTCACCTCGAAATTACCACCGAAGCCACCGTGCCGCTTCGAGGTTAGCAGCATGACCTGCAATGGCGCGCGCTGTTCTTGTTTGAAACGGTATCGAACCACGCCGCCCTCGGTGGCCATGAGCGAGACCGGGGGCGTGAGCAGCGTGGTGCGCACGGAAATGCCGAAGTGGGTGACGACATTTCCACTGGGTTTGCGCGAGGCAACATAGGGGCTGGCGATGATGTGAGTGCCGTCAGAAACCCCGCGCCAGTGTTGCGGTGGCATGGTGGTGGTAAAATCAAAGCTCCAAGCAGAGCGCGGCTCCGGCGTGGCTTCGGAATTCAGCTTCAACGCGCTGTCGAGCGATGCCACGGCACTGTTTTTCGCGGGCACCTCAATGGAACTGCCATCGGCCAGGCGGCGCAGCCTTACAAGACCTTCATCCACCTTCAACAGCGTGTCGTCCGGTCGCGTGGAAAGATTGAAGACGGTTCCCAAAATCTCCGCCTCTGCACTCGGCGTTCGCACCAGCATGGGGCTGCCTTCCGGCTGCGGTTTTACCTGGGCGGAAAGCGATCCTCTCCTCAACAGCAATCTCTTCTGGCCGTCTTCAGAGAAGGAGAGTTCAGACTCGCCGCTGAGCATGATGAGCGTGCCATCGGCGAACGCCAACTGGGCAGTCGCCGTCTCACCAATCGTCTCCAGAGTTCCCGCGCTGAGTTGGTCGCCATCCGCAACGCTTTGCCGCAGATCGCCACGCTGACTCCAGACGATGGAACCCGACGAATCCTCCAAGGTGAGCACCGGCACTTCACGACGACTCATCCAAAACCCCGCACTCGCCGCGAGCAGGGCAATGGACGCCGCCAGTGCCAGCCAATGCCTGGCGCCCAAACTGCGGTCTGCGGCATTGGAAATGGAGACCGGCGTGGCCAGGTCACGCTGCCTTGCCAGATCCCCCATGAGCACGGCCTGCTCGGCGATTTCGCGCAGCTGTGCACGCAGACCGGCATCGTCACGCAAGCGCTGATTGACTTCGAGCTGCTCCCTTGAAGTCAGGGTGCCGTCCAGCAAACGTTGAAGCAGGAGATCGTCGTTCATGAGTGAGAAAGACGTTGATCGACACATTGCTTGAGCTGGCGGTGCAGACGCGAAAGCCTTTGATAAACCGCTTCGAGACCCGCACCAAGTGTTTCGGCGACCTCCTGACATGGGCGGCCATCGAAGTATCGAAGCTCCAGCAAACGTCGCGAGTTCATCGGGACTGCATTGAGACATTCCCTCAATGCCTCCATGCGTGGTCCCTCGGGCACATTCGACTTCGATTGCCATTCATGATCCAACCGATCAAGCACATCCGGCTCCAGACCCAGCGACTCCGGCTTTCGTTTGCGCTGCCAGTCAATGGCCTCCCGTCTTGCCGAGACGGTAGCCCAAGACAGCAAGGCGCCCTCATGCTCGAACGACACCTCCCGCGTGACCGACTTCAGCGCCACATTCTGAAAAATATCCTCCGCTGCATGAGCATCCCTCACGACGAGCCATGCTGCGGCACTAAGCCGATGACGGGCTGCATAGAGATGTCGTAGAATCGTTTCGGGGTCGAGAGGCATGATCGGTGTTGGAGGTTCAACGAATGGTTGAAGCCACTCCTGACATGCTACCAAAAAATTCAAGCTGAACGCTTGATAATCGCCCCCTCCAATCTTGCTGAGATTGCTGCCGTAGCCAACATGCAGCCGAAAACCGGCAGAGACTTCCCGCTACATCGCCGGACTGTTGCCTTGCAACGGCGTGGGAGTCTCTGTTTCAGCTCCACCGCTATTGGTTCCAGTTCCCGTGGGATTGGTTCTGTCGAGATCGTAGATGTTTTCGACCTTTTGCACCTCAGGATCAGGCTCAGGCTTTTGCCGACAGCTGCTCAGTAATGGGGCTGCCATGAAAACGGTTCCCAACAAAATACGGGTGAAAAATAGATGGAACATAAATGGAATGGGTTTCCTAAACGTCGAACAAATTTTATGAGTCGTCGGCTTGTATTCCTGGTTACAAATGGATCGTTTGGTGAAGCGAAAACGCGTGTTGTTATCGCGGGATTACAACTGAGAGCTCAACGGCCACGTGAGCCATTCGGTAAATCGATCCCAAAGCGACCGTTTTTTGAAATCGTCATAAGTGTAGGGACCTGCCTGTTCCAAATCTTTGAGAAATACCTGCTCCATTTCTTTCCCAAAACTCTCGTCATAAACCGTTAGATCGACCTCTTCATTGATTTGGGACGAACGAGAATCGAGGTTTGAGGTTCCCAGGATTGAAAACATGCCATCGACCACCATGGTTTTGGAGTGGATCATGGTAGGTTTGAACTCAAAAATCTTCACTCCGCCTTGGAGCAATTTTCCATAGGCGGTGCGTCCGGCCGCTTTGGTGGCGGGTTGATCGTTCTTCACGCCGGGCAGTAGCAGTCGGACATCGACGCCGCGTTTCACAGCTTCGTTGAGTAGTTGAATCTGGTCATCGGTCGGTGTGCAATAAGGGTTGGTGATGTAGATGGTTTTCTCCGCTGCGGCAATGGAGACTGCCTGGACCAGAGGTAGCGGTGCGACAGAGAATTCCGTGGAGGCGACGACTTGTGCCTTCAAGTTTCCCGCGGGTTTTAGCATCGGATAATGATGCGGGCCGACCAGGATTTCGTCGGTCACTCCAAGCCAGTGTTGTTGAAAGGTGGACTGCAACTTGGCCACTAACGGCCCTTCAACTTTGACGTGAACTTCCCTCCATTCATGGGTCTTGTTGCCGTCACCCCGCCAGTCATCGCCAAATCCCACTCCTCCTGTGAATCCGATGTTGCCGTCAACAATCAGCAACCTTCGATGCGTGCGACGATTGATTCGGTCGAGCCGAATTGACCGGGCGGGATGATAATAATAGAACTGGCAGCCAGCCTGTTTTAGGCGGTCCACGTCAGAGTTGTTCAGCGACCATCCCGAGCCTACGCCGTCCACAATGATTCGCACCTCCACACCAGCCTTCGCTTTATCAATAAACGCCTGAATGAATTGATTGCCGACTTCGCCGGAATGAAAAATGAAGGCCTCGAAGTTGATGGTTTTTTGTGCTCCCTGGATCGCGCTCAAGAGCTCTGGGAAAATGCCATTGCCGTTGTGCAACAGTGTGATGCGATTTCCTTTGACCGGAATCGGGTCGGCTGAAGCATGGGCGGAACCAAAAAACTCAGGGTCGCGGACCGAAAAAGTATGCGAAGGGTGGTATTCGATGAGGTCCCGGCGAATGAAGAGGATCGCTGCGATACAGGCAACACCAGTCACCAACGCAAGAATCTCGAGCCAGCCTCGAACACTCAGTCTGCCAATCCGCCGTTTAAGAAGGGCGCGTGAGTTTTTCGTGATGATCTCCATGCATCTGAATCCGTTGCGACTGGATGCAATGGACGGCTATTTCATCGATTCGATCGCTGGTCTTACCATTTAGTCTGTGGAAGGGCATGGTCTTGGCGCGTCCAAAACCCACCATCTTCCTGCGCTCCACCTGATCTGAGGCCAGAGGCGAGAAAGATTCGTTATCTTGATCGTTACTCTCCCAAAGCTTTTCCATACCAATCCAGCATGTCTGGATCACGCTCACTGTCAGCGAGGGGTGCACCAAGTTGAGGTTCCTCGTCAAACTCGGGCCATGGAGCTCCTTCTGGCATCTGCTCCTTCACAATCAGATCCAGTCCATCTTCGGGATGCGGACCATTCCAAATTTTGTCGAGTTCACGATAGTCTTCCGGGCTCCAGCGATACATCACGCGATGCAAACCCTCTGCCTCATGTTTCATGGCTTCAGGAAATTTCTTGTTGGATACATAGGCCAATGACCGGAAAATTTTGTCGTGCCGGCGTGTGACCAGGTTTTCTGCTGTGGCTCTCAACGCATGGTGACCCTGGCCAGTTCGTCGTGATCCGTAAGGTCCAGTCGTAGAGGGGTAATCGAAATGAAACCCTCGTCCACGGCCCGACGATCGGTTCCTTCTTCGGCGCTTTCAAGTGGTGTGACAGTGCACCAGTAGATCGGACGGTGGAAGGGGTCCTCGCTGGGAATCACGGCGCCATCATACTGGCGAACCGATTGGCGGGTCCAACGGATTCCGCATGGTGATGCCGGAAAGTTGATGTTGAGAAGTTTGAAGGTGTGTTTCCGCAATACTAGCTCGAGCACTTCATCTACGTGTGGGGCGATTCTCTTAAAATCCTCTGGTTCATAGGTTCCACGCAGACTTAAAGCGATTCCCCGGATTCCTAAAAGCGATGCCTGCTTTGCAGCAGCCAGGGTGCCTGAATGCCACATGCTGTTGCCAAGGTTCGGCCCGAGATTGATGCCAGATAAAACCACATCCACTTTTTCCCAGTGATGGCATCCGAGTGCCACGCAGTCTGCGGGTGTTCCATTGACTTTGAATGCTTTGAAGTCGCCCACTTCGGCGACCCGGTATTGAAGAGGCCGTGAGTGAGTGATGGCATGTCCCATGGAAGATTGTTCAACGTCTGGGGCTACGATTCTAACTTCACCAAACTGCCTGGCCCGCTCTGCCAGAGCCCGGATGCCTGGGCTGTAGATTCCATCATCATTGACGATCACTATTCTCATATCGCTTGTCAAAGTGGGCTTGTTGATCTGCACAACCAGCGAAGGAGGTGGTTGCGAATTAGAATCGGTTCGCAGATTGAAACTGAGTGTAACATGAAGGCTATTGTTTATCACAATCCCACGGCGGGCGACGAGGATGTCAGCCACAAAGAGATGAAGGACGCTCTTCACGCAGTAGGTTGGACGGTGATTCGTTTCTGCACCGATGCGGATGATTTCCGGGAGTTGCTGGCGAGAGAGCCTGCGGATATGTTGGTGGTGTCCGGTGGGGATGGCACCATGAGGAGTGCGTTCCGTCAACTGGCGGGATTTTCCTCGACTCCGATCCTGATCCTTGCGCGAGGCACGGCGAACAACATTGCCCTCTCGCTCGGCATCGATCTTGACTGGGAAAAGAGGTTGTCTAAGATTGAAGGATATTCTCCGCAACCGTTTCACTTTGGGGAGGTGCAATACGGGCAGGGGCAGTGCCGGGATTTCTTTTTCGAAAGTGTCGGGGTTGGAGTTTTTGCCGACTATCTTCATCTCATAGAGAATGATCCAGATCGGGCGGATGAAATCGCTGGATCGGACGAGGATAAGGATTTTTCAAAAGATTATCGTGCGATGGCCCATCTTGCAGAAAGGGCGGGAGGGATCGATCTGGAGGTGATCATTGGAGAGGAGCACGTGATCAATCTTGATCCTGCCTTGTGGATGGAGGTGACCAATACTCAGACCATGGGGCCGAGGGTGAAATTCCTTGCCAAGGACGATCCGCAAGAACGCAAGGATCTGGCGATGGTTTATGCGTCTTGCAGCCATCGCGAAAAAATCATCTCCTGGCTGGAGGGTCAAGGGCAGGGAGACGTTCGGGAAACAGGTGCCATGGTGAAATTCGGCGGAACGTTTTTCTTCAGTGGTCAGATAAAGGCATTTCACATTGATGACGAAGTTCACGAAGGTGAAGAGGGGGTGCCAACAACCCTTCTGATCCGCCGATTTAACAAGCCGCTTTTTGTGCTTCGTTGACGGTAAGTCGAATTTGCGGTCGCGTCCAATGCGCCCAATCCCTCTGGTGTTACAACCAGGTCAGTCATGTTGAACGATTAATGTGAATCCTTCCTATCTTGACTCCTATGAATCCCTCCAAAAACCACGCGGTTGTGCGCACTTATGTCAATGACATGATCGCCGTTGAACGAGACATCTTCAATGCGATTTCCGGGCAGATCGCCGATGACAAGGTCAAAGTTCACACGGAGATCCATCGGATGTTGAGTGAAATCGCTGCCGAATCAGAGCAAAGGCTGGCGGCCAATGAGCAGCTGTCGGAGCGCCTTCATGGAAAGCTGGGTGCCGTCGTCAAAGAGGCAATTGCGGCCACAACCGGAGTGTTGGCGGGCATTTATGGGATGGTTCGCAAACACCCCGTTTCCAAGATGCTTCGCGATGATCATGTAGCGCTCAATCTGGCAGCCGTTGCCTACGGCATGTTATACACCACGGCGGTTGCCTTGGACGAGGATGATGTTGCCGCCGTGGCCTTGGAGAACCTCAATTCGCTCCCCCCAAGATTGATACTACTCTCCCGTGCGATTCCTTCCATAGTGGTCAAAGAGCTCAGTCATGATTACTCCACCAATTTTGATGCACCGGCGATTGCCACCCTAGCGATGGAGAAAGCCTGGATCAATGCTGAAGCGGGAGGCGTGCAGGGTAAATTCATTAACTGAAATTTTGATGATGTGAGCGCGTCTTTTTATGTTCAGACACTCAACGGATTTATCAATTTCGCTTCACTTTAGGGCATAAATTGAATCAGACGGGTGGTCGGTTGAGCAGATCTGCTAAGCCAATTGCCTGACTTTCGATGCCCGGGTGCCCACGGGCACCTCGTCGATCATGATGATGGTCGATTTCGAGTAGATTGCCACCGTTTCGCTTGAGGTAAGCATAAAATTCACCAGGTGCCTTTCTTCGCGATAAAAACACGCATCAAGGAAGACTGCTTCGCCACTGGTCAAAATGATTTTATAGGTTTTCATACCAACAAGTTGCTAAGTTGCCTGCTAACCTAGGATGAATTTTAATCAGCTTCGGAAGATGGCAATCAGAAATCCCACGTTTGGGTGGAGTTTCATCACCATTGCTGTGCATGCGAACAAATGACTAAGCCTTATGGTGATGGCGTGAACGCTTTAGGTTGCGGGCTGCCCTCACTTTCGATCGGGCTGTCGTTCCATTGCCCTATTTCACGGATCACACCTCTTTGGCCATCATCCAAACAGCCATCGCCATCATCATCAAGTTCTCAGTCAAGGAGATGAAGCCAAGGGGAACATTGCTGCCTCCACCGACGCATGAGCATTTTAGATCCCGCTTCTCGATATAGACGGCTTTGAAGACGGAGATGGCTCCGACGGTGCTGACGAGGAGGGCGGCGGGTGCGACAATCCAGGCGGCGATGCCTGCGATCATGAGGATGCCGGCACCGGCTTCCACGATGGCATAGACATACGCATAGGGAACGTAACGTTGCGCGATGAGATCATACTGGACGAAACCGGTGGCGAAGGAGAGCAGATCCTGAAGTTTCAGGACGCCGAGAATGCACATGCTGAAGGCGATGAAAAGCTCCAAGGTGCGAATGACCGAAAGCAGGCCTTGTTCCATCCAGTTGGTGCTGAGAGCCATGAGGAAGGCAACGGCAAAGACGGCCAGCACCGGCTGGTAGGTTTCGCCGGTTTTTGGATCGGGACCTTTGCCCAGATGCTCACGCAATGCGTCGTATCCGCCAATGTTTTTGTCCTCGATGAAGATTTGCGGTGTCTCGTCGTAGCCGTGCTTCTTCTTGTAGGCTTCATTGGCCTGCTGGCTTTCCAGGTGATGATCTTCAACATCGTAACCGTTTCTTTTGAGGAGGTCCTTGGCTTTGATGCCCCATGGGCACAGGTGATCAGGGGTGACCATTCGGTAGACGGTGGCTTTCTTGTTCATCGGGTTTTGGTCGCTTGAAGGATCGGGCAACGATGTCTTTGGCTGGCAGGGCAAAGGCAATTTAAATTGGAAGGATTGGATGGTGAGGGGAATTTTGACTGGCGGACCGAATTTCGGGATGGATTGCTGGGTGATTAGAGGTGAAAGCGTGGATTGCGGGTGATTTTTGTATGATTCCTGCTGGTTGATGAGCGCAAATAATGGGTGCGCAAGCGGCCAACGTGGTTAGGATTGTGCCAACAACTCATGCTTGTAGAAACTCGTGTTACCCTCCTGCATCGGATTGCTGATCCTGCTGACCAGCGGGCTTGGGAGGAGTTTGTGTGTTTGTATGCGCCGCTGATTTTTGCGTTTGCTTCGCGTCGGGGACTGCAACATGCGGATGCGTCGGACATCACGCAGGAGGTGCTTTCGGCGGTGACAAAGGCGATTCAAGGGTTCGAATATGATCGGACGAAGGGGACGTTTCGGTCGTGGCTTTATACCATCGTGAGACGCAAGATGGCGGGGTATTTTGATCGGCATGCGAAGACGAGTCGCAACAATGTGGACTCGGGACAGGAACTGCTGGAGCAGCAATGTGCGGTGGCGGAGGATGAGGCGCATTGGGATCTGGAGTTTCGTCGCCACATTTTTCAACAGGCCACGGAGCGGGCACGCGGGGAGTTTTCTGAGAAGGTGTGGCAGGTGTTTGTGCTTACCGCGCTGGAGGGGAGGCCGGTGAATGAGGTGGGGGAACAGTTGCAAATGAGGCCGGGGGCGGTGTATGTGGCGAGGCATCGGGTGATCCGCCGGCTGCATGACATCGTCAGTTCGTTGACGGAGGAACCGGCAGCTTTCACGACATGAAAGACGACGAAATGTTGCTGGCTTTGCTGGACGGCTCATTGCCTGAGGAGCAGGAGGAGCAGCTGGTGCGTGAGATGGAATCGGATCCGCAGTTGCGTGAGCGGTTGGCGCAATTGTCGGGAGAAAGTTTGTTGAAGGAGGATTTATCGGCAGGAATGCCGGAGGCTCTGCCGGTGGATGCGGAGATGATGAGGGCGGCAGTTAAAGCAGTGAGTGTGGCGCGTGGAACTTCTTCGCCGGGGCCGGTCGTGGATTTGGAGATGCCGGGGAGTCTGGGTGGGTTCACGGTTTTGGAACGGATTGCCCAGGGAGGGATGGCAACGGTTTATCGTGCGCAGGATGAGTCACTGGGGCGGGAGGTGGCGCTCAAGGTGCTTTATTCGAGCTCGGCAGCGCCGCTGATGACGGAACGTTTTTTCCGAGAGGCGCGCACGATGGCGGAAATCAATCATCCGCATGTTTTGCCCATTCATCAAGTGGTGGGCGAAGGGGGAAGGGTTTGCATGGTGATGCATTTTGCCCAGGGCGGGAGTGTGCAGGACCGGCTCGATGCGTTGGGTGGCAAACCCCTGCCGACGGAGGAACTGGTGCGTCTGGGGGTTGCGGTGGCGGATGCGTTGGTGGCGGTGCATGCACGGGGGTTGGTGCATCGGGATGTAAAACCCTCCAACATCTTGCTGGGCAAGGGGGAGGATGAAATCTGGCTGGCGGATTTCGGTTTGGTGCGAGATGGGCAGCAGCTTTCGCTGACCCGGTCGCACATGTTTGTAGGAACGCCGGAGTTCATGTCGCCGGAGCAGGCGGCGGGGGTGGAGGTGGATTATCGCAGTGATCTTTACAGCTTCGGTGCGGTGCTTTACACAATGGCGACAGGTCGGGTGCCTTTCTCTGAGACTGACTTCGATGAACTGCGCCGACTGGTGCGGGAGGAACGTCCGCTGCCGCTGAGCGTGTGTGCTCCTGAGCTGCCGGTGTGGCTGCGAAATTTGATTGAGTCGCTGTTGGTGAAGGATCGGGAGCATCGACTTGAAAACGCGGCGACGTTGTTGCAGACATTGAAGACTTCAACGGATCGTGGTTCGGCTCCCAGTCGTTGGTTGTGGGGTCGCAAGGCGCGGCGGCAATGGCTGTTAAAAAAAGTGGGCCGCGCGGTGGCCGGGTTGCTGGCGGGGATAATGGCGGTGCTGGTCGGAACCGAGCAGACGGGTCGCACGGAACTGGTCAATCAATACCTGGCGGCGCATGGTGGTCAGCCGTTTTGGATCGCGGGTGACTGGGGGACTTATGCAAATCTGGAGTCGGCAGTGAACGCGGCACAGCTTCGTGGTGGGGCGGTGGAGATCGCCATTCACAGCAATGCGACGTTACGTTTCGGTCATTTGAGCATCACTGAGCCTTTGACACTGCGGGCCACAAGAGGCCGGCGTCCGACGCTCTCGGCTGAAGAGAAGGGGGTGCTGCCATTGGATCGGGGACACATTGAATTGAGGGCTCCTCTGACGTTGAAGAATCTCACGATCCATCAGCGTGCAGAGCACTTTTACTTGCGTCCGATGTTTGTGGTGCAGAACACGGAGCTAAGCTTGCAACACTGCCGATTGGTGCGTTCATCCAGGCCCTACAGTGCAGAACGATCAATTGAATGGGGAGTGATCAGTGGGGTTGGATCGTGTCGAATCACGCTTCAGAACACGGAGTGTGTGGCATTCGGATCTCCGGCCATCATGCTGAAGGGTAATGGCGTTCGTGCGGACTCAAAACCAGAGGTGAAGCTGCGCAATTCGCGGATTTTTGGAAGGTTTTTGTCGTTGCGAGGACAAGCGGTGGACGGGCACCTGGAGGCGGATCGCAGTGTGTTGTCGAGCATTGGATTGATCGAGCACTACGCGCCGGACAGTCGCCTGCGGGCCACATGGAAATCGTGTCAGTTGCGCACGATTCGATATTTTGTCCGGACGCCTGACATGCATGGTGAGAATGGCCAGCCATGGTTGCAGTGGTGGGGGGAGAACAACCTCATCAGCAACATGGGGCCCTACATTCAGATGGACAATGGTGACCTGGAGACTTTTGAAGACTGGCAGGGCTATGTGATTGAGGGAGGTGGTCAATGTGTCGATTCATTGGTGGTTCCGACCAAGAAAAGTGATTTGGTGCAGATCAACGATGCACGCATTTTTGCCGGGGAGAGTTATGTGGTGGAGGATCCACGACTGGTATATGGTCATCAGGCACCTGAACTGGTGCCGCTGAGAGAAATAGGGCCACCAGTTCGGGTTTCGCGATGAGATGGCCAAGGCTTCCTCAGGGTTTCCATGTGGGGGCAGCCCTTTGCAGGTGCTGCCAGGCCATGGCCGCTGCGGAGTGGCGATTTTCCACCATGAGGAGATTGAAGATGGTGCGTAGGTGCGCCTTCACCGTGAAGAGACTGATGCGAAGAATGCCGGCAATCTCATCATTGGTTTTGCCTTCGGCGAGCCAGTAGAGCACCTCGGCCTGACGCTCGCTGAGGTTCAGTTTCTGCAACCTCGCAATGCCGAGTGAGACGGGGTCGGCCATGCGTTCAATGGCGATGGCATGCAGGCCGTAGAGCGGTCCGGGCGCGAGTCGCGCCTGAAGGTGGATGCCTCGCGGACTGGTGACTTGCGTGCTGAGAGGGAGGGAGGCGAGGGATTCGCCGCCGCTCTGCACCTGAGCCAGGGTAGATCGCAGCCAGCTCAACAAGGGTTCGGGCAAGACGGGAGTGAGGGCAAAAATTTTGGCGGCAAAGGTTTCGCGCAGCCATCGAAGCGCGCCCTCCTCGGCTTCCACGACGTTGCCGAACGAGTCGATCATGGCTTGAAAGCAGAGATCGGGCAGGGTGGAGTTGAAACCACCAGTCTGTTGCAGGCCGATGCGTTTGAGCAGCCAGCGCGTGCGCCATGCCTGGATGGCATGTGGCGCAAGCAAGGCAAGAAGGGCGCGCTCCTGCCCTCCGAATCCCCAGCCGTCGCGATTCACCACCAGGCTGAACATGACGCGGTCATTGAGAGGGGTGCTGGTGGACATCTGGTCTTCGGCCGCGATCTTGCTGATGACCTCGTCAAACATGCCGGTGGCACGCCAGGCCTTGCGGGAAACATAGTCCGAGACCGAATCGACCCTTGCCGATTTGCCCTGGCACAGCGCCATAAATTGAGGGTGATCCTGCACATGCTGGCAGAACGTCGGGACGAGATCGACGGCCTCTTGTGCCCAGGGGCCAAGGTAGCTGGTGACCTGCCCGGCGTGAAGATCAGAGGAGGTGACCCAGAAGCTGTTGAGTGGAATGAGTTTCGCGATGCCTTCAATGAGGTGGTCGAAAAGTCGTTCCTCAGGCAGCAGGGGGTCGTTCAATTCCAGCACGAGGGAACTGAACGAACGCAGGGTCGCGCTGTTCATTTTCAGATTCACGGGGAGTGGATCGGTGGCGGGCATCCATCATGGTATTGGCAACTGGCGGCGGTTGTCTTACAAAATCGAGAAGAAAAATAACCTGTGCTTATGGATGGTAAGAGAACGCCTTAGTTCTATCGACCGATTGTGAGGGGGGCGGAGATGCGCGAGCCGTGTTGAGCGGAAGTCAGGCAATTTACTCACTCACTCACTCACTCGCTTTCGCTCACGAATGTTTATGTCACACCACCACTCATGCACTGCGCCCCCCTCGTCTTCCTCTGTTTGGTTTCGGGGTATCAACAAGGCCCTGAATCTGGTCCTGGTGCTGGGCACTTTGTTTTTTTCGTCTGGACAACCTCAGGCGCAGGTCAATGCGACTTGGAGTGCAACTGCGCCGACGGGAGCCAACTGGAATGACGGAGCCAACTGGGACAGCAATCCCGTGTTTCCTGGAGTGGGAGGAGACATTGCGAACTTCGATCAAAACGCCGGTGGGATCGCGCCGGACGACTATCAGGTTTATGTGCCAAACGGGGCGGACATCGTTTTGGGTTCCCTCAATTTCGCCATGGGAGCAGACCTTTTTGAGATCAGAATTGCCCCCGGGGGTGCCCTTTCTTTTAACGTCGCGGGGCAGGGTGTTTCCAATTTTGAAAGCTCTGGAGGCCAGAGTTTTTTTATCGAAGGATCTTCTTCTTCGGCCGGGGGGCTACTTACGTTCATGAATCAAAGTTCCGCTGAGCTGGGAGGTGGAACGGTTCAATACATTGCAAGCTATGCGACGGCGGCGGGACGAGTGCCAGGACAGATTGAATTTAGAAACTCGTCCACAGCCTCAAGCGCCATCATTTGGAATCAGGGTGCGTTCACGGCCAACGCGAATGGAGGAGCGACCTCGTTTCTCGATACCTCAAATGCGGGCACAGCCACCATTCACAATACCGGGGGAACTGGGGCGGCCACATTCGGCGGTTTAACCGTATTTTTTGATGACTCGAGTGCTGGAAGCGCCTTGCTGATTGCCCATGGCGGCTACACGGCCGGTGCGGGATTTGGACATATCGTCTTCGGGGACACCTCGGACGCTGCCAACGCAACGATCACCAATTTTGGTGCTGCGGCAACTGGTGCCATGGCGGGTCGGACTACGTTCGTCAGCTCTGACAATGTTGGCAGTCCAACGATCAACAACCTGGCGGGGTCGGCGGCGGGTGCCGAGGGCGGGGTTACCAGGATCGGTGAGTCACAAAGCACTTTCTCTCCGATCATCGTCAACCAAGGTGGCGACGCGTTGATGGGCGAACCGGGCCAAACGCTCATTGATGGCAGCTCGGTGCTTGGTGACGACACTGAGATCAAGAATCTAGGGGGCACTGTGTCCGGGCAGGAGGGAGGGAGAACCACCTTCGACGCCGACAGCAATGCAGGTGGTGCCTATATCGCCAACCGCCGGGCCACCGTGGCAGGTGCAGGCGTTGGCGAAACCAGGTTTCATGGACAGGCAAGCGCGGGCAGCGCCACTATTTTTAACCAAGGAAGCACCGTCGCCGGAGCCGAAGGTGGCAGGGCTGTGTTCGATTTCGACAGCACCGCAGCGAGCGCCATGATACGAAATTTTGGCACGACCATCGCCGGCGGATCGGGTGCTTCAACCCAATTTTTTGGCGATGCTGGTGCGGGTGCCGCCATCATCCTCAACTTTGGAAGTCCCAGCGGCCAAGGTGGTAGAACGGTTTTCGCCGACAGCAGCCGTGCCGAAAATGCTACCCTCTCAGCCGAGGGAGGCGCTTTTGCTGGCGGCACGATCTTTTTCAACCAAGACAGCAGCGGCGGCAGTTCCCGGGTGATCCTCGACGGCAGTGGCACTCTCGATATCAGCTCCCACAGCAATGGTGTTGAAATTGGCTCGCTGGAAAGCGATGTCGGCAGGGGTGGTGGTGGCATCGTCAATCTTGGCGGCAATGAACTCACCGTCGGCAACCTCAACACCAGCACGACCTTCAGCGGCGTAATTTCCGGCACGGGCGGCCTGACCAAAGTCGGCACCGGCATTCTCAATCTGACTGGCGTCAACACTTACAGCGGCGATACCACCATTGATGCAGGAACCTTGCTGGCGAACGGGGTGCTGGCGAGTGCCAATGTTTTTGTTAATCCGGCGGGGATGCTGGGCGGGGCGGGGATTATTCAAGGCAATGTGATTAATGCAGGCATTGTATCTCCAGGAAATAGCGTGGGCACGCTCACCATCGGAGGAAATTATTCACAAAGTGGGACGCTGGTGATTGAGATCGAAGGATGGAATCCCGGTCAATATGATGTGCTCGCGGTTGGGGGAAGTGCCAGTCTGGGCGGTAATCTGGTGTTGCTGGCGGGTCCGGGATTGACTTATACCCGTGGAGATCGCGCGGAGTTTCTCACGGCAGCGGGTGGAGTTAGTGGTGAATTTGACAACGTGCAGAACTTGAACACTGGGACGATTCTTGAAGCGGAGATCATGTATGAAAGCAACGTGGTTGCGGTGGAGATTGTGCAGGGTTCATTCGCAGAGTTTGGTGAGGAGGTGGGCGATGGATTGCCGGACGAGCTGCGTGATTTGTTGCGCAATACCGGACTGATTCTTGATGGCGTGGCTTTTGATTCGCGCGAGGCGGTGTTGATTGCCTTCCTCAATGGCATTCTGCTCGCTGATCTGCCCGCGCTGTATTTCAAGATCGCTCCTGAAGAACTTAGTGTCATTCACGAACTTGGCGTCAGCATGGCGGACAATGCGGCGGGATTTTTTAAACGTCGTGCGGGGGAGATCCGCCATGGATTGCGGGTTCCGGGGAATGTGACGCCTTCGAACCTGCTGGTTGATCCCAAAAATCCGAAGAGCATTGCGCCTGAAGTTGCTGCCGAAGAGGATCTGCGCTGGAGCACCTTTGCGTATGGCGACGCCACCTGGCTGGATTTGGAAAGCAGCGGCACGGCTCCGGGATATGACACACTGAGCGGTGGATTCAGCGCGGGAATTGATTACAAGGTTAGCGACACACTGACGGTCGGGGTGATGCTTAGTTATACCGGAAGCGATGCTGACCTCCATGATGATGGTGATCTGGAGATGAACAGTTATGCCGCCAACTTATATGCGGCCTGGCAGTCGGGAAGTTGGTATCTCAATGCGCTGGTGGGCGGTGCGTTTAATGATTTTGAATATGATCGCGCCGCATTGTTGGGCTTGGCCAGTGGCGATGCAAATGGTGGGGCATTAAACGCTTATCTCGGTGGCGGATATGAGATCCAGCAGGGCGGATGGCGTTTTGGGCCTGCGTGGTCGTTGCATTACACCTATGTGGGTTACGAATCGTTCAAGGAACAAGGATCGCTGGCACCTTTGGAGATCCAGAGCAATCACACGCAATCCTTGCGCAGTTCGGTGGGGGCGGAAGTCGCTTATGTGATCAAGGCGGGACGCAGGCTGGTGGTGCCGCAGGTGTATGTGGCGTGGCAGCATGAGTTTGGAGATCGCTCCCAGGCGACGGATTTCCGATTTGCCTCGGGTGCAGGCAATGTGGTGACCGTTGAAGGGCCTGAAGTGGGGCGCGATGCGTTATTGTTGGGAGCTTCGGTGTCGGTTTTGTGGAGTGACCGCTTCAGCACTTTTGTCGGCTACAACACCCAGCTTTTGCGAGACAACTACGAATCCCACAACCTCACTGCCGGGCTTGCCTGGTCCTTTTAACCAACAAAAAAATACCATCATGAACCTCACAAAATATCTGTTCTTCCATCGTTGTGTTGCTGTTGTCAGTGCGGCTGCCATGCTGTCGGCAACCGGTCCCGTTGGGGCGGGTTCCGTCGCGAAAGCTCCGCTGATGGACCCGGTCAATGAGTATCACCCGATGTATTTTGGCACATTCAATACTGGGGTAAAAACCAGCGACGTTTACACGGAGGGCAACATTTCATTTGTGGTGCCGATCTGGAGTTCCATCGGCATGGATGGCACGCTTGGAGGGGGCACGGTGTTCCTGAGTCCTTATGTTTCGTTGGGTGAACAGGGGGAGCTCGCCACCTCGCTCGGACTTGGCTGGCGTTTTCTTTTTAATGACCAGCCGGTCGGGGCGTTAAAGTCCAATGATCGGGCCGGATTCCTCACCGAAGGTTTTTATGTGGGTGCCAATGTGTTTGTGGACAACTTGCGCACCCAGTTTGACAACGACTTCTCGCAATTGGGCATCGGTGCGGAGATTGGCTCGCGCTATCTTGAGTTGCGGGGCAATTATTATCTGCCATTCAGCAGCGGTCAGAAGCTGGCGGAACGCACAAGTTCGACCGAGAACTTCACTTCGCAGAGTCGCAGCAGCAGCACGCGGATGGAGCAGGGAGCCACGCCATTGGGAGATCCGTTTGCGACGGGAAACACCATTCAGCAGGATGCCTATCTGACCTCCACGGCGGTGACCAGCACGCGCACCACCACGACCAAGACGACGGTGAAAACCATCACCTCGTTGTT
>NZ_VAUV01000027.1 GCF_005780165.1 Phragmitibacter flavus
ACGGGCTCCTTGCATTCCGAGCCCGCCGAAGCAATGATGACCCCCTAACCACGGTGTCACACCTAATGAGTCAACGACACCCTCTTTCCTACACCTCCCCGGTGTCATTTACTTTTGAGGCAACAAGCCCCAAGCGCTCAAAATCCTACTTCAACTTTGCCAGCGCATCACGACCACGCACTTTGGTCTCCCCATCATCTTTCTCCTGATTAGGCATCGCCAACCCCTTTTCCAGATTACTGATCGCCTCCGCTTTACGCCCCATTTGCGCATAAGTTCGCCCCAGTTCCACGTAATGAATCAACCGATTCGGATTCAGCGCAATCGCCTTCTTAAAACATCTTTCCGCCTCTTCCAGAGACGCATCGGGAATTCCACCGTAAACTAGAGTCGCAATCCCCCGCACCATGCCGCCGACATCCGACAGCGCCAAATGCCAGCGCCCCAGCATGTGCCACGCGTAATCATTCGATGGATCCAGTTTTGTTGCCTTCTCCGCTGATTGTTTGATTACCCTCGACGCCTCCACCTTCTCCTTGCTTCCCAACAGCGGGGTCAACTTCCCCCAACAAACCGCCACAGACAAATAACTGTTCGCCATGTCAGGCGCGAGCTTGACCGCCCTTTCCGAATAACTCAAAGCCACTCGTCCAGACTCCACCTTCTCGGCCTTCGATCCCAATCCATCCATTCGGAACACATACTGCCGCGCAATCTTGATCAACAAGGACGCGTCATTGGGGTTCAGCTTTTCGGCAGGGAGATAATACTTCAGCGCTTCGTCCGACTTGAACGTCACGTCATATTCGTCGCCCTTCGCCACCAGATCATCAAACTCCGCGCCGAAAGCGATCCCACCCAACATCAAAGCCATCAACCCACCCATCAATCGTTTCATAAAATAAGAGACTTAGCTTAAAGGTTTCACAAACCGGTAGTGCGACACCAGCCACTCCTCACCTTCCCGAAATCCCCACAACTCAGCACAGGCCAGAAAGAACAACCGCCACCAGGCCCACCACTTGGTCACTTGATCGGCCCCATAGGTCTCGGCAAACAATCCCCGAATCTCTTCCTTGTGCGAATCCATGTTGGACAGCCAGGCTTCAGAAGTCCGACTGTAATGCGTGCCATTGACCCGCCAATGCTCCTCAATCTTCAAATCATCCTGAAACTGCAGCAATAAATCATCCGACGGCATCTGCCCACCTGTAAAAAAATACTTGGCCATCCAGTCATTCTCATTCTGCGCTTCAAAATGATAGGAACAATCCCTGTGCGTGAAGATATGCACAAACAACTTCCCACCCGGCTTCAACCACGTCGACACCCGATGCAGCAACTCCTGGTAGTTCTTCATGTGCTCAAACATCTCCACGCTCACCACCCGGTCAAACACCCCCGCCCCCTCCCCTTCATAATGCACCATGTTGGCTGTCCGAATGGTCAAATTCTTCAACCCGCGTTTCGCCGCCTCACCATCAATGAACTCCTTTTGAGTTCTTGAATTCGAAACCGAGGTAATCTTCGAGTTGGGATAATGCTCCGCCATCCACAAAGAAAGCGATCCCCAGCCACATCCCAGCTCCAGGATGTTCATCCCGTCGACCAGCTCCGCCCGCTCGCAGGTCATGCCCAGCATGATCGCCTCCGACTCATCAAACGTCGTGTCCGCCTTCGGCCAGTAACCCGAGCTGTATTTCAAATGCTTGCCCAGCACCAATTGATAAAACTTCGTCGGCACTTCATAGTGCTGCTCATTTGCCTCATCCGTCGCAATGGCCAGGGGACTCTGCTTTAAACCTTCCACATGCTGCCTCAATGCTTCCCGCCTCCCCTGCTCGTCAGGCCGACGATGTTTGCGCAAGGTGTTGTCCAGCCTCCGACGAATTCCAAAACGAAGCAACGGGTCAGGCAAAATATCTTTCGCAAGAAGAGTATTGGTGATGTTCATGATAACGATTTGATAAATCTAAACTGGTCTGATCTGATCTGTTTTAAATTAGTGGGATGCCTTTGACTTTCTCGGCCACGGAATGAATGCGCTGGTCGTGCGTTGATACTCCCGATAGGCCTCCCCCTTGCTTTCCACGGAACATTTTTCCGTCAATGGAATCCCCGTCACTCGCAGCAGGAAATAGAGAATCAACGCCGGTGCAAAAATCGTCACCCACCCCCAGGGCGATCCGCAGGAAAACAGCCAGAAACCCACCCACGTCACAAACTCAAAAAAGTAGTTCGGATGCCGCGACCATTTCCACAGTCCTTCCTGACAGACCTTGCCTTTGTTCGCCGGATTCGACTTGAACCTGCCCATCTGCGCATCCGACATCGCCTCGCCAACAATTCCCGACAACCACACACCAAACCCCACCCACTCAATCCAGTGAATCGACGGACTGCCATTCAAACAAGCCAGCAACAACGGCACCGATAACAACACCAACAGCAACGCCTGGGCCTCAAAAAAGATAAAAAACTTGCCCGCCAAATTGCCCTTCCATTTTTGTCTCAACACCTCATATCTCACGTCCTCATGCGGATGATGTTTGGAAATCCGGATCAACAGATAACTCCCCAGTCTAAGTCCCCACACCCCCGCCATCACCATGGCCATCCCACGTCTCGACGAATTCCCCGCCCCCAACCAGACATAAATGACCACCACCAACGGCAGGCTGTAAGCCCACATCGCGTCCACGAAACTGAAGTTGTTCAACTTCAAGCTCACCAGCCAGGTCAGCGCAAACAACCCAAAGGCCATCAATGCCCCGAGACCGAGCAATTGCCAAAAATGGTAGTCAGCGGCCATGACGCAACAACACGGTTTCGAGTTTCGCATCGGCTGGCACACGGAACAATTGGATCAACGCATAAATCGCCATCGCAATGTTGCCCAACAACAGCACGCCGATCAACCAGCCAATTCTAGATAGCGCGGATGTCTCTTTGTAGAAGATCCACACATAAAAGGTAAGGAAACCCCAGTAGGCATCGAACAAGGTGGCGATGAACCACGGATGCCCGCCCACCGATGCTGGAATTTTCCAAAGCGGCACTTGCGTGCTCGCCCACCCCGTCACTGCGAACATTGACAGCAACACGACAATAAAAAAGATTCTTAGAATAATGATCATGACCAGGATGAAATCGCATTTCGGCTCAACGCCGCGTTGTTCGGATGTTTGTAAACTGCCTGCACCACTGAAATATTTCCCGTCTCGAATGCCGCTTCACAATACTTGAGGTAGTAGTTCCACTTGCGCACAAATCGCTCGTCAAAGCCCAGCGCCCTCACCTCATCGATCCTCGCATTGAACCGCTCATGCCATAATTGCAGCGTTTTCGCATAAGAGGGTCCGAAATCGTCCAGCGCATGCATAAACAAACCGCTGCTGCGATTCACCGCCTCATTGATGCGCGCGATGCTCAACAACAATGAACCCGGGAAGATATGCTTTTGAATCCAATCGACCCCCTTCAACAACTGCTTAAAGTTTCCATCCGGTGTGGTGATCACCTGAAACCCCAGCAGTCCCTCAGGTTTCAACACCTCCGCACATTTCCGAAAGTATCCGTCCACAAAATCATTGCCCACCGCCTCGAGCATTTCAATCGAAGCAATCTTGTCAAATTGGCCGGTGATGTGCCGGTAATCCTGAAGTCGTATCTCCACCCGATCCGAAAGCCCCTCCTTCGCCATGCGCTCGGTGGCAAATTTGTGTTGCTCCTGCGAGATGGTTACGGCGGTCACGCGGCAACCATATCGCGAAGCCGCGTGGGAACTGAATCCCCCCCAACCGCAGCCGATCTCCAACACATGGTCGCCGGGCTTTAGTTCCAGTTTCCGGCACAACGCATCATACTTGGCCGATTGCGCTTCTTCCAAACTTTGATCGTCCGATTCAAATCTGGCGGATGAATAAGTCATCGTCTTATCAAGCCACAACGAATAAAAATCGTTCCCCAGGTCATAGTGTTCCGCGATGTTCCGGCGACTCATTGATACGCTGTTTGGCCTGAGAAGATGCCGCCATCGATTGACCATCTTCAATAGATTGACCAAAGGAATCTGATTGGAGGATCTTTTCAATCCCGGGGTCCTGGCAATATTGGTGATGAACCATGAGACCACCGCTGCGATGTCATCCGTCTCCCAGTCCCCTTCCGTGTAACCCTCGCCAAAGCCGATGTTTCCATACAACGCACACCGTTTGAAGAAACTCATCGAACGAATACGCATCTCCGCCTGCACCTCGGCTGAGGGTGACCCCATTTGATGAACCCTGCCATCCGGCAACTCCATGCGCAGTCCACCATGCTCAAACTTTCTCAACGTCCGCATCACCATGGTTTCGTAAAAACCCGCCCTCCTCGCCACTGCCACAGGTGGAGACTGATCCGTTTTATCAAGTGCTACAGCAGTATTCATGATTTATGATTTCGATGAAGTAAGAGAATGATGAGGGCGAAGCACGCCCTGCTGGTGTTCTGGGTGATCCGCTTTTCGATGCAAGGGAAGCTTCTTCATCCAGAGGCGCAACGCATGCCAGTGAATCAGAAAGATCACCCTCAGCGTCAACAAAGGGTATTTCACCGCACATGCCAGCAGTGCACCATCCGTCAGCGGGCGCCGTTTGCCCGTCAAGGTCGTCAACAACACCCGGTCGCCTTGATCACGGTCATCAATATGTATTTCGAGACCCTCATCTGGAACTTTAAGTTTGAAATCGAAGCAAAGATCCAACGGGGAAAACGGCGAGACATAAAAGTGCTTCGGGGTCATCAACCTGAATCTCCCCTCCGCATCATGCTCGCGCAAAACAAAAGGTTTCTGTTCGTGGAACGTGTTGGTCACCTCGGCAAGGGCATGCAATGGCTTGCCCGATTTGTCGAAAGTGTAATAAAAGCACACCGGATTGAAGATATAGCCAAACACCCGGGGGAAAGTCAGCAACCGGATCGACGCCACCTCACTGGTATCCACCTCGTTGTCTTCAAGATACTTCAAAATGCAGCGCTTGGTATCTCCCGCTCCATTGTCCAGATGATCTTGGTCATAAAAACCAAACAGATTCCACCGATTGCGACTAAGGAATTTCAACCGGTTGTTCAGCTTCGGGATTTCGTCCAGATCCAGCCACAAATAGAACACCTGATAACTGAAGCGATGCTGCTTCGGTTTCAGTCGGTGATGACTCACCTTGCATTCATAAATGGCGGACGTTTCCATCATTCCCAAGGGTCCCTTCCCAGCAAATCCCAACTCAATTGCACCGCCGAAGAAAATGCATCTTCATGAAAACCGTAGCGAAAGTAACTCCCGCAGAAATAAGTCCGCTGGTCACGGGACAAACGGTTGAGCTCCGGTAAATCCTTCTGCGCCGCAATCGCCTTGAGGTCAAACAGAGGGTGCTCATACTGAATGGTCTTGATCACTTTCTCGGGGGCTTTCGAATGATCGCCGTTGATCGACACAAAATAGTTCACCTTGTCTGAAACTCCTTGCAGACAATTCATCCAATAATGCGTGCTGGGGATGACGGAATTTTTGCCGCCCGCCCCCGGTTCCAGGCGGTAGTTCCACGAGGCCCAGCAACGCCGACTCTGCGGCATAAAACTCTCGTCAGTGTGCAGCGTCGCCACATTGGGCTGATACTTGAAACAGTCGAGCAGTTCATGCTCCATGTCCGTCGGATCAGCGAGCAGCTTCAAAGCCTGATCCGCATGACAGGCAAACACCACCTTGTCGAAAACCTCAACCGTTCCATCGCGCGCATGCACCTTCACGCCATCAGCGGTTCTCTCCACCCGTTGCGCAGGATTGTTCAACCGGATCGCGTCTTTGAACGGCACCATGATCTTCTTCACGTAAGACCTCGAACCATCGCACACGGTCCGCCAGGGATGCCTCGTTTTCATTCCGAGAAATCCATGATTGTGCCAGAATCTCATCAGCGTCACCGCAGGGAACTCCAGCATCTGCTCAGGCGGCGTCGACCACACTGCCGATCCCATCGGGATGATGTAAAGGTTCAGAAAATCCTCTCCATACCCGCGCACCTTGGCGTATTCGCGCAAGGTCATGGTGGCATATTGAGGATCATCCAGTGCCTCCACCGTTTCCTGATTGAAGCGATTGATCTTCATCAAAAAGCGCCAGAAGCGCGGGTTGAACAAATTTCTCCGCTGCCCAAACAGGTGATTCAGATCAGCCCCGTTGTATTCAATCCCGGTAGGACAATGAGTTACACTGAAGGACATCGAAGTGGGTTTGGTCTCAACATCCAGCACCTTGAACAGACGCGTGAGGTTTGGATACGTTACGTAGTTGAAAACCATGAACCCGGTGTCGACCGGCAACTGTCGACCGTCCTCCTCCACACATACCGTGTTGGTATGGCCACCGATGTAATCGTTCTGCTCAAAGAGCGTCAGCTCATAGTCCCGATGCAGAAACCAGGCACTGCCCAGCCCCGCGACGCCGGTGCCGATGATGGCCAGTTTGGGTTTACTCATGCGTGGTGAAGGCTCCATGGGTCTCATCGTTCTTGCCAGATTGCGCCGGCCTCCTAAGCCCACCGCAAACCATGGTCAAATCGCACTTTTTAACGTTATTCCTCACGCGGAATATTTCGACAGAGGACCCCAAATGGATTCATATTCACATCATATTAACGCTCATCTTCGCTGGAATGCCGTGCTTCCGGCGGAGAATGATTTAAGCTAAATTGATCAGCAATCAGCGGGCCATTCGTTCAGCTGTTCACAGCCTGTGCAGCCAAGGCGCTTCAATCCCCCGTTGTCAACATCATCTCACCTCAAACAACCGACCACCCTCAGCATTCATGGACCCCATCGATCCACCACCTGTCGTTGAAAAAAATCCCGGCCTCACCTTGTTCGACGCCGTATTCGACCTGAGTTTTGCCACCCCCATCACCCCCAGGGTGGTCAAATGGCTCTACATCATCAGCATCGTCGCTGCCGGCCTCGTCGCCTTGAGCAAAATCCTCAGCGGCTTCTCCGCCGGCATCATGGCGGGTTTGGTCTCGCTATTCATCGCTCCCATCGTCTTCATTATCTACGTGCTGGTCGCCAGGGTCACCCTCGAAGTCGCCCTCGCGATTTTCCAGATGGCCGACTCCCTCAAGAAGATCGAACGCAACCGCTGAATTCGCGCTCCCGACCGCTCAACCATCACCGACGCCGGCGTCCCATCACCCATATCCCTAAACTGGTCAGACAAAACAACGCGCTGCCCGGTTCCGGCACCAACATGGCCTGGATGGTCGACCGATTGGCGGTGAGATCGGACATCAGCATGTAACCGGTCGGATCAACCGACGGCACCCAGCTCGCCGTATCAAAGTCATACTCATACATTCCACTGGTGTCATAGAGCGTTGCATAATATTCGCCTGGAACCAACGGGTCCTCGCGATAGGGCCCCAGCGTCGCCGCATAATTCATTCCAACAAGCTCCCATCGGCCATCGACTGCATCATAAACAAAAACTCCGCCGCCCGAATCGCCCGGACTGAAACTCGCCTCGTTTGGACCGCCTGAATCATCAAAAGTGGACAGCAACATGGGCCCCACGCCGGTTGGCAACAAGTCCTCAAGCTCATTGGTGCCCCAACGCTGCAAGAAATCGGAGGAACCCAACTCCCACCCCTTCGCGTCGCCCGCCACGATCACCTCGTCGCCGCGAAACGCCCCCCGCCCCATCATCACCAATTCGTCCCCAGCACTCAACGCACCGTCATACAATGGCGCGTAATCCGCAAAGGTCCCGTCGGTCACCTGGAAAATTCGCAAGTCTGTGCCTGAGATGTCCTGATAATTCACAAAATCAACGGTGTAACTTTGACCATCATAAAAGAACCACGAGGAAAGCGGCAAATGGGCTGCCGTGATGAAGTGGGTGGGCGAAATGGCCGTCCCAAGTCCCTGCGCATAAATTCCCTGATACTGCCAGCCCGAATCTTCATAAATTCCCGTCGGCGCATCGGCATTGAACTCGGGTGTGTCCCCTCCATACAAAATCAGTGCCGAAGCGACACCCGGAAACATCGCCCCGAGCAAAGTGATCCACACGACTGATCGAAAGCGGGTAAAGCACTTGTGCATGGGGGGAAAACCTTTCTCTATTAAATACTTGGATTCAGCGATTACGTCAATCATCTCCACCAAAATTCCACCAGCACCGGTCGATGGTCGGAATCAAAATCCTCGCCCACTGACCAGTTCGCCCTCCCCCAGTCATCGCTGTAGAGCACGTGATCAATCATCATCTGCTGCGGCCACCCCACCCGCCATGTCGCGCTGAAGGGATGCCCTCTGCCCGCTTCCCGCAAACCCGTCGCCCTCACCAAATCGCGATAAAACACAGACCACGGCGTGCTGTTGAAATCGCCCATCACGATCACCGCATGCCCCGCCGACCGCTTGTCCTTCACCCATTTCACGATCGCCTCGTGCCACGACTTCAATATCTCCACCTTCACCGTGTCAGTCGGATGCAAGGCATGCACCGTCAGCACACTCACCACCCTGCCACTCACCTCCAATTCTGCCGCCAGACCCATGGTGATCAACACCGGTCCCAACACCACGCGCTCCACCCGTCTCCAAGGCACCCGGCTCACCAGTCCCAATCCATGATACCTCGTCACCGGCATTCCCAAGCTCCGATACGGAAACCAATCTTTCCACAGCTCAATTTCCACCGCCCACTCCGCCCCCACCTCCTGCAACGCCACGACATCCGGCTGCCAAGGCTCCAGATCGCGACGAAGTTTTCCGTAATCCCGATCCGGCGGACCAAGCTGCAACAAGTTGATGGTCGCCACCTTGAACACCTCGTCAGATCTCCCACCCATCTGCCTCACGACCTCTCCCTTCTCCACCCCATAAGGCAGCACCACGATCGCATTAAGCCCGCAGGCAAGCCCCGCCATTACCGCCCATCGCCATTTCCTCTTCACCAAAAATATCGTCATCAACATCCCTGCACCGACCAGATACTGCGGCCGGCCATGCGCCAGCAAATCCAGCCACCAAAACCACCTGCCACCAAATGCTGCCAAACTCACTGCCAGGCACATCAGAGTGCCCAGCATCAATCCCACTCCCACTGATGCCCTTGGAAATTTTTTCCACATCACCCTCTTCCCCATCCATCCGCCGAGACCAAGCGGATCAATTTAACCCAAAAAACTCCTCACCCTTCACCGGTGGATAAGCATACAAACGCTGTTCGCTCACCTGCCCCAGCAACGTTTTTAAACCCTGCGGCATGTCGGAAAACAACAGCGTCACCGCAAAGCCCAGCTCTTCGTTGGCTTCATCGGACTCGCACTCACATTCCACCACCCAACCCTGCACCGACCACTCACGCAAATACCCCAGCAGACTCGTCTGAATCGTCAGCCCCACCTCCGTTCCCGTGACCAGCGCTTGCGGCGAATGAAATACCAGACCTGTGTCCGAAATGGAGGACAACTGTGCCACTCCCCCGTCTTGCTTGTGCTTGGTTGAATTCCGTCGTTCGTTCATGATAGGCAACCTTTCTGCGACGGACGCCACGTTGCCGCCATGGCATCCAGATGTCAACGCACGACGCCGGAAAAAGTCTGTTTTTGCGTCTCTTTCCTCAACGCACCTGCCGGTTTAACCAATCCGTCGCATCCTTCATCACCTGCTCCCGTTCCCGATCATGCAACAGCAGATGATACGATTCGCGATACCAGCGGATCTCCTTGTCCTTCGACCCGATGCTCTCAAAAAACTCCTGCACCTGACCTTCATCCGCAATCACATCATGTGGACTCGCCAGCACCAGCACCGGCATCCGCAGCTCGCGTGCCGCTTTTCGGGACGACTTCATCATCTCATCCACCTCTCCCAGCAACCTCAGCGAAAACTTCGACACATGATGCGGTGTCACCGCCATCTGCCCTCCATGCGTCGAATCCGCCGTCACTTGAATCTGCTTCTCATCCAACCCCGCCATCTGCGTCAAACTCACCCGCACCCAGGGAAACATCTGAACCAGCGTGTGAATGATCCGCAAACGAAGTTGCGATGCCTGCATTCGTAATCCCGCCGCTGGCGCACTCATGATGATCCCAGCCGGAAGTTCACGATCACGCTCGCGATCTTCATCCTCCATCAAATCCGTCACCGTATGCAGCGCAATCAACGTTCCCAAACTCTCCGCATACCACACCACCGGCTTCCCCGGATGCCGCTTGCGCACCAGTCGATGAAACGCCAGCAAATCCCGCTGCCACAATCGCGACGACGCCACATGCCCGCGCTTCTTCACCTCCGGATCATTGCCCTGACCGCGCAACTGCAAACCATACACCGCCACCCCCAGCTTCGGCCACTCCTCATCCAGCATCCAGAAATCCGAAGCCGCCCCGCTCAACCCGTGAATCGTAATCACCACCGCCTTCATCTTCTCCTCTGAATCCGGCACTCCTGCCGCCAGCGTCCACGGCATCTGTTTGCCGTCAAAACTGCTCCACGTCTTGTCTTCCATTGACAAACTCGGCGATCCTTTTTTGAAACTGGCACAACTCATCGACATCAGCAGTAAAACCAACGAAACCAGCCAACGCGACCCTCTCGCCAGCACTGTGTCATAACACGCAAGCATGTTTCAAGGCCGAGGTAATGAACGTCTTCTGCGCACGAACCCTGTCCACCAACGAAAACTCCGAAGGTGTCTCAAACGTCAGCGCCACCGGTGCTCCCAGCTCATGCAGCACAATCGCCTCCGGCAAACCCGGCAACACCGGAATCTTGCGTTTCGCGATCAGCCCTTCATTCGAACGACTCCCATCCATGCTGCGCCGACCATCCACCGCGATCACCTCCGCGCAATCTTGCAGCACCGCCTTGCCAATGGTCTTCCTGGTTTTGTTCAACTCATAAAGGTAACAACCCTGACCATCATAATCCTCATGCAGGCACAATCCGATCGCCAGCTTCCGCCCCTCCATCAACTTCCGCCACGCCACCATCAATTCATCTTCCAATTCGTGGAAGGAGCGATTGAGGTCTCGGCCTTGATGATCCATGCGGGTGTTTAAAATCATTCCAACAGGATTCATCGCCGGGAACAATAAAAAACGCCTCTCCCGCAGCAGCGCCCCATTTTCGCGCGCCCATTCCAGCAATCCCCACGGCCCCGCCACCTCATCTCCATGCACCCCCGCCGAAATGTAAATCTCCGGCCTGCCGTCGTCCGGCGATTTTGATTCCAACCCATAAACCGGCATTCCGCCCACCCGCGTCAAAATCCTCATCCGCAACCCCGCCTCCTCCACCAGCTCCCGCCAGCACCGGATCAAAAACCGGTAATCATGACTGCGATGTTGCGCCAGCGTGAGCGCCGAGGGGACTTTTTCCATGCCATGCATGCCGTAGGTTGATCGTCTCCATCATAGACGCTCCAGCAGCTTCTTGTGGATGCCATCAAAACCGCCATTGCTGAACACCACCGCCACATCGCCGCTCTTCGCGCCCTTCTTCAACCGCTCAATGATCGCGTCCACTCCAGTCTCGTGATACGACTCCCGTCCGTTCGCCTTCACCGCCGCCGCCACCGCATCGACGTCCAGCCTCAACCCTTCCGCCACCTTCTCCGGCGCATGCACCGACGCAATGATGCTCCCGTCCGCCTCGCTCAGCGCCTCAATCAACTCCGCCTGCAAGGTGTTGCGCTTGCTGGTATTCGATCTCGGCTCAAACAACGCCCACAAACGACGTTTCGGATACATTTGCTTTAACCCCTTCAACGCCTCGCGAATCGCCGTCGGATGATGCCCAAAGTCATCGATCACCGTGATCCCGTTCACCTCGCCCACCACCGTCTGCCGACGCTGCACCCCTTTGAACTTCAGCATTGCCGCGCGGATCTCTTCATCGTCCAATCCCGCGAACTGCGCCGCGCAAATCGCCATCGCCGCATTCCGCACATTGAATTCCCCCACCATTGGCACCGTAAACGCCACGCCGTTCAAAGTGAAATCCGTATGATCCGGCTTCGCCTTTTTGATCACAATCCGCCGATCACAATCTTTTCCAAGCCCCACCGTCACCACCGGAGCCGGACAAGCCGCGATCAACGACCGGCACGTTTCCGCATCCCCGTTCAACAACACGCACCCGCTCTTCGGCACCACCCGCAGCAACCGGCTAAACGACAACAAAATGTCATCCAGCGAATTGAAGATGTCCGCGTGATCAAATTCAATGTTGTTCACGATCACCACCTCAGGCAGGTAGCGCAAAAACTTCGAGCGTTTGTCAAAAAACGCCGAGTCATACTCATCGCCTTCGATCACAAAAAACTCCGAATCCGTAAACCGCGCCCCCACCTCGAAGTTCCCCGGCACCCCGCCGATCATATACCCCGGATTCTTCAAATTCTCCTCCAGCAGCCAGGTCAACATGGAGGTCGTCGTCGTTTTCCCGTGCGTGCCCGACACCACAAAATTGCGTTTCCCTTGCAACACCTCCCACTGCAACACCTCCGGCAGCGACGTATACGGCAGCTTCTGCTCCAGCACCGCCTCCACCTCTGGATTGCCGCGCGACACCGCATTGCCAATCACATAAAGGTCCGCATCCGGCGGCAAATTTTCTGGTTTGTAGCCCTTGGCGATCTCCACGCCCAGATTCTCCAGCAGCGTCGACATCGGTGGATAAACCGCATCGTCCGAACCCGAGATTGCATACCCCCGCTCACGAAACGCCGCCGCCACCGAGCCCATCGCCGTGCCGCAAATGCCAATGAAATGAAATTTTTTGAACTTGATCATGAAAACCTTCCTGCCTCTATCGGGTCACCTGTAAGAAAATCAACCCAAGCCCTCCACCCCCTTCATTGTCAAACCATTTCCCGCGCGCCCACATCCGCATTCCGCATTCCGCATTCCGCATTCCGCATTCCGCATTCCGCATTCCGCATTCCGCATTCCGCATTCCGCATTCCACCACTGCCCACTGCCCACTGCCCACTGCCCACTGCCCACTGCCCACTGCCCACTGCCCACTGCCCACTGCCCACTGCCCACCTCCCCTTGCGTCACCGTTCGTATGCATTAGAGTGCTCGTTAGCACTCGCGCCCTCCATGCTCCTCATCATCGACAACTACGATTCCTTTACCTACAACCTCGTCCAATACTTCGGCGAGATGGGTGCCACCATGGAGATCCGTCGCAACGACCAGACTTCGCTGGACGAAATTGAAAAACTCGCCCCCAGCCACCTCTGCATCTCCCCGGGCCCCTGCACCCCGCTTGAGGCCGGACTGAGCAACGACATCATCAAAACCTTTGGCTCGCGCATTCCCACCCTCGGCGTCTGCCTCGGCCACCAGTGCATCGGCCACGTTTTCGGCGGCGATGTCGTCCGTGCCGACCGCCTCATGCACGGCAAAGTGTCTTCGATCAAACACACCGGCACCTCCGTTTTCGCCGGCATGCCCGCCAATTTCGAAGCCACCCGCTACCATTCCCTGCTCGTCAAACGCGACACCCTGCCCGCCGATCTCGAAATCACCGCCGTCGCTGCCGATGACGAATCCGAAATCATGGGCATGCGCCACCGCACCCTGCCCATCCACGGCGTCCAGTTTCACCCCGAATCCATTCTCACTCAGGACGGTAAACACTTGCTAAAGAATTTTCTGGAAATGCACCCCTAGCGGCATTCTAGTTGCTAAAAGTGAACTGTTCGGACAATTTCACCACCAAGACTAACGACATGTCACGTCTTCAAACCCTTCGCGAGGCCCTCACCCATGCTCCGGACAACACGGCCCTGCTGCTGTTGTATGGTCACGGGTGCCTGGATGAACTGCACCTGGATGAAGCCCTCGAGACCTTCGAACGCATCCTCACCCTTGAGTCCGACCACATCGAGGCGCAAATCTGCGCCGCCCGCGTCATGCTCCTCCAGGGTGACACCAGCGGGGCCGCCGTGCGCGCTGAGCGCATCCTGCAGCGCGATCCCGTCAACACCTCCGCCTATCTTCTCCTCAGTCGCATCCACATGATGGAGAACAACCGCGCCAAAGCGCTCGAGTTCTACAATCGCGCCATTGAGATCAACTCTTCCGCGACCGATCCCGCCCTTGAAGCCGACCTCGGTCGCACCCAGGGCAAACCTGCTTTGCGCGACCGCATCATCAGCACGCCCATCGACGTTTTCGAAGACGAAGACACCGGCGAACTCCAGCAGGAATTCTTCGACGATCCGTTTGAAGAGGCCCCGATCAGCGACTGGCGCCCCGAAACCTTCTTCGCCCCCGGCGACTCCGAGCGATTCCGCGTTACCTTCTCCGATGCCGGTGGCATGGAAGCCCTCAAGGAGGAAATCCGTCTCAAAATCATCTATCCCCTCCAGCATCCCGAGCTCTACAAAGCCTACGGACGCAAAACCGGCGGCGGCATTCTCCTCTATGGCCCTCCCGGCTGCGGCAAAACCCTCCTTCTCCGCGCCACTGCGGGAGAAGTCTCCTGCAACTACTTCGCCGTGGGCATCCACGAAGTCTTCGATCCCTACTACGGCAGCATCGAACGCAACCTCCATCAAATCTTCGAAACCGCCCGCGCCAACTCCCCCTGCGTTTTGGTGTTCGACGAAATCGATTCCCTCGCCCCTGACCGCCGCACCGTCCGCGACACCCAGATGCGCAATGTCGTGAACCAGTTCCTCAGCGAACTCAACGGCCTGCGCAGCGACAACCATCGCATCCTCGTCATCGGCGCCACCAACGCCCCCTGGCAGCTCGACCCCGCCCTGCGTCGCCCCGGTCGTTTCGATCAGGCCATCTTCGTGCCGCCACCCGACCACGCCGCGCGCATGGAAATCATCCGTCTGCTCGCCCGCGAAAAACCCCTGGCCAAATTCGACGACAACGCCCTTGCCGCCGCCACCGAAGGATTTTCCGGAGCCGACCTCCATTGGGTCTTCAACCGCGCCGCCGAGCTTGCGTTGGCCGACGCCCTGCACGCCAAAAAGACCGTCCCCATCACCATGGAGCTCCTGCAAACCATCGCCAGAGAGCATGTCCCTTCTTCACAAGCCTGGATGGACGGCATGAAGCAGCACATCCCTGCCACCACGCAAGACGCCCTCTACAACGAGGTCAGAAAATTCATGCAACAAACCGCCTCCAAAAAGCCCTGATTATAAGGAGCCCGGACATTCCTGTCCGCATCATCACCCGTGGAGCACCCCGATGTATCATCGGCCATCACTCATCCCTCCGAAAAATTTCGGACCACCGACGTGTCTTCGGTCTGCACTCATCGTCCCAAACCTCGGACCACCGACGTGTCGTCGGTCTCCACCCCCCATCAACCTCTGCCCCCTCCCCCAAATCCCCCCCAACTCAATCCACTTGCCATCCCCCCAACCTTGGCGTAACCATTCCCTCCCTGCGACGTCCGACGTCCAAACGCACCCATAGTTCAATGGATAGAACTGCAGTTTCCGGAACTGCTGGTGTAGGTTCGATTCCTACTGGGTGCACCACCTCATAACGAGCTGGATATGAGCGAGTTACGCACCGAATGGGTGCCGGAATGACCTGACCGCCAAAGTGGTCCAAGTTGCCAAAAGTGGCCCTGCTTTGCCAAATCTAGCCAAGAATCTGTCTACAATTTGTCTACGGAAACGGGGTGAGGGGTGGAGAAAAAATACTGGTTGCCGATCCTTATACGCGTTGACTCGGTGGCAGGGAAATATTGCAAAAGCAGAAAATCATCATGTGCGCCGCTGAACGTTGTTGCATTCCCACAAGTTCAAAGAATTATGGAATCGTAATTTTTCCTACCACTAGTTTAGCGAACAACTATGCAACTCATCAGCTATAAAGACCTAAACGCTAAACAACAGGAAATTTACAATTTTCAAAAGGTTGCCGCTATCCTGGCTGACTACGGCTTCAACTGCATCAAGCTTGCTGATGATTGGCAAGGGGTTGATTTCCTTGCCTACCACGTCAACGGCAATGACACTATATAAGAGTGCAACTCAAGGGCCGACTGAGTATTGATCGCAAATATGTAGGAAAGAATCTACACATGGCTTTCCCCTACTTCGGCACTTGGTATTTGGTAGAACACGATCATTTGGTGACTGTGGTCGCCTTGCACACCAATTGGCTCAACACATTCTCTTGGACTGACCGTGGATTATACAATTCCCTTGCACCGAGTCGTCGGCTTATGACCGCTCTTGAAGAATTCCGGCTGACGTCATCAACGACAAGCAATCAGTTATAGGGCAAATGAATGCTGAAGCATTCAATGATTCATTGATCCACAGCGGCTCAAGATTATTATTATTCCTAGGACACCGATAATACCGCAAGTCCATTGCGCAATGTTCAAAAAAACGTCTGAGGCTGTCTCCCCAACTTCCCGAACTTTTTTTTGCGTAAGAGTTTCCTGATCACGTTTAGAAACTCTTGCCTCATCATCTCTTTTTTTTTGCGTTAATAGCACGCTCCTCATGATAGCTCTGATTACGCAGATGAATCAGACCAACATAATCTGGAAGTCGATTTTTTGAATATTGGATAGCGCCGACGGCAGACAAATATCGAGAGGATGCCTTCCACTCCTTGGTGTGAGAGCGTTTGTTTTTCTTTGCATCAGCCTTTCTCTGAAAACGTGTCCATCCCTCACTAAACCAAGCGGCCTTGGCGAGTTCATCTAGCTGCATCTGGCGTTTAATCGACACATCCACAGATTCAAATTAGCCCAATGCGCAGAATCGTCAAGCGCCGCAAACTCGTCCACCACCGAGAACGAAGTGTTTACTATGCCTTTTGAGATGCTCCCAGTCGAAGGAGTTGTTCATAATTCTGAGCCGTTCGCGAAACATTTCGCTATTGCTAATTTCCTTTTCTCTACTCTGACATCATCAATCGCTTCGACGGCAACCCCTAATTTATAGCCAAACCCATCGCATGTTGCCTTCGTGAACGTCTTCAATTTCAACTCATCGTATTCCCTGATTTCAGGATTACTCCGCTTTTTTAACTCAATAACTAGGCAATTGTCGGCGTCATCACCACGTCTGTGGACTACAATATCTGGGGCGACAGAAATCATGCCATATTCTTCAGTGTTTGACTCAATCATTTTACGTTTAGCTTTTTCCACAATATCACTCAGCTCATGAGGAATTCGTTGGGTTTTGACATTATCAAGATGCCGATTGTATTCACAATCAACAGCAAGACTTGATCCTCTTCCAACAAGCCCTTGTCTGATCAGCACTTGTTCAAGGTATATGGCCAATCTATGTGCAATTGCGCGTTCACTCGCTGCCCCCCATGCGCGATGTGTTTTATTAACATCTACGCCATTAACCTTTCGCGGGCACAAAAGGGTGTTTTTATCTTTCCTGTTGAACAAGAAAACGGCCTTCTGAACACAAGACCTCCAAAATTTTTGCTCGTCGGAATAGTTAATAAACAATTGCGGGTTCATGGTCGTATTTTACTTTGTTCAAGTGATTCTCAATGCGATTCTGTAGACAGTCTCTTTTTTTCTCTAAGTAAATTATATGAGTTCCGTTTTCATTTCGCACGCCACTGAGGATAAAGATGCAGTTGCCAGACCCCTCGCAAAAGCTCTCAAGGATCGCGGTTATGACGTTTGGTATGACGAATATAGTTTAAAACTCGGTGACAGCCTAAGACGGAGAATCGATGAGGGCTTGGCTCAGTGCTCTTTCGGAATCGTGGTCCTAAGCAAAGCATTTTTCTCAAAGGAGTGGCCGAAGAAAGAATTGGATGCGCTTAATGCACGTGAGACCCACCAAAGTCAGAAGATTATCCTTCCTGTTTGGCATAGTGTGACAGCCAACGAAATTGCCGGATTTTCTCCAATGCTAGCGGATCGACTGGGCGTGTCCACCTCAGATGGACTAGGTCCTGTGATCCAGCAAATTGTCGATGTTATTGGATCGCCCGATCAGCCAGGAATCGAGGCTCAGGACGAAGACAATGCAATTTTCAGTTTTAAAGAACGAAATCTTCGTCAGTGGCAAGAGTTCCTAGGTGAAATCTTTCCACAAGGTAAGCCAGCATCTGCCGCGTGGCACAACATTGAAGACATTGTTTCAATTCTTCAAAAATTGTCATCACCAAACCTTAATCACAGTTTTTTCCCAGAAGGTGGAGGGCAAGACTTATCTGGCTGCAAAAAGTCCCTAGAAGCGGATTGTATTGAACTTTTGTGGGGACACAACTATGCATCAATCGTAAAACCATCGTCTCTGAGTTTTGAAAGCTTTCTGAATGCGCCGAGTCTTTCCTACTTTCGCCTAGATCTCAAATTCCTGAAGCCATGGTCGGATGGAATCGATTTAACAGAGTATCAGTCCGAAGAACTCGCGGAGCTTTTCCCAATGGAATATCACAACAGAAATGTTTTTGATGCAGGGTATTATGACCACGACGAGAGCGGAAATGAAATTCGCATTCCAGAAGGATCTAGAGTGATTACTCGGCACTTCAGCGGGAGTTTTGTCATCTTTGCCAAAGGCAGTTATTACAATTCCGCGAGTGGGGAACTCGATGCCTATCGCGCTCGGCACAATAAGATGACTGCAATTCAATTCAAGCAATACATCTCAGCCATGATTGAGGCAGCATCAAGAGCCGGGTTTGACTTAGAAAAAGATTAGCGGAAACTTTCGGGCGGTTCACACTCCCTTTTGAAAAACCGCCACAGCCAACCAGCAAACAGGCTGATCAACTGTGACGGCATCCGACATCCCCAAAGCCGAGGGGTAATTCAATGTGTCTGTCCCTTAATAATATGTCCTTCATTTAATTCAATGTGTCTGTCCCTTAAAAAAAATTCGCTTGCATCCGAATTTCGTCTCATTACACTCCTCCTATGCGGCGATCCAGACTCAAGGCTCCTAAGGATTGGGAGGTGGCCTACTACCACTGCGTTTCGCGTGTGGTTGATCGGCAGTTTGTGCTGGGAGATGAGGAAAAGGCGGAGTTCGTTTCGCTCATGCGGCTATACGAACGGGTTTGTCAGGTGCGAGTGGTCACTTATTGCCTCATGTCCAATCACTTCCATATGCTCGTTGAGGTGCCGAAGCGACCGGACGCTGGCATGTCTGAAGCAGATCTTCTAAACCTGATTGCGGGCTGCCATGGAAAATCACGGGCGCTCCTGGTGGCGGAACATATCCGGCAGTTTCGCGCGGCGGGGGCGCATGAGGCGGCACAGAAGGTGATCGATGAGTGGCTGACAAGGATGTGGGACATCAGCCAGTTCATGAAGACACTGAAACAACGCTTCACTCAATGGTATAACAAGCGGCACGGCCGCAGAGGAACGCTGTGGGAGGATCGTTATCGCAGCACGCTCGTGGAGGGTGATTTGAATGCGCTGGCGATGGTGGGGGCCTATATTGATTTGAACCCGGTGCGCGCCGCCTTGGTGAAGGATCCGAAGGACTACCGCTGGTGCGGATATGGGGCCGCCGTGGCAGGAGTGAAGGTGGCGGTGCGCGGGATTGAAACATTGATGAAACGCGCGGACAAGACGCCGCCGAAAGGGGTGAAGGCGCTGGCGCTGTATCGGATGGCGGTGTATGGAGCGGCGGATACCGGAGATGCGAAATCTCGCATGATTCAATCGAGATTGGGCAGGGGCGCGAAAGGCAACCGGCGTGGATTTGTTCGCAAGGAAGTCGAAATGGAACGTGAGCGGAAAGGATGTTTGACCCGGGCTGAGATGCTGCGGTGTCGGGTCAGGTATTTTGTTGATGGAGCGGTGATTGGGAGTCGTGGATTTGTAGATCGTGTGTTCGAGGGGCAACGTGACCGCTTTGGAACAAAGAGGGTGGATGGGGCGAGGCTGATGCGCGGAGCTGATTTCGGCGGTTTATGCGCCATGCGGGATCTTCGCAAAGCGGTCTTTGGCTGAGTTGCCGAACCTTGCAACGGGCATGTCCCTCCAAGGGTATTGCCCGGTTTCAACTCGCGCGATGCAATATTTTGGCTTTCCCATTGAGTTTGAACAATCTTCCCAAGCCCCGGTTTTGATACACTGCGGGTGCCTATCGTCAATTTTTTGCTTAAGTTCCCTAGTCCGATCATTCGGCTGGGAAGGGGAAGGTCAGCTGCTGAAGAAAATGATACAGGGCTTGTTTCCATTCCTCGGCGTCGTGTGCGTGATCGGTCACATGCCATACATGAGGAACCTGGTATTGTTTTAGTCGGGCGTGGACGTTCTGGCTGATGTGGAAAAGGCCGTCGCGATTGCCGCATGACAGCCAAAGAAGTTTCAATTGCTTGGCGGCGGAGGGATCGGGCAATAGATCGGCGGATTTTTTGGTGTTGGGGGCGGAAGAGAATCCTCCGATCCAGGCAAATTTGTCGGGATGGCCGAGTCCGATGTTCAGGGCTTGTCCGCCGCCCATGGAGAGGCCAGCAATGGCGCGATGTGGTTGGTCGGTGCGCGTGTGGTAGCGCTTTTCAATGGTGGGGATGATGTCGTTCAAGAGGTCCTGCTCGAATACGGTGAAGGCGGGCGCGTGTTGGAAGACGTCGCCAGTTGGCCGGTCATCTTTTTGCGCCCGACCGTTGGGCATGACGATGATCATGGGGACGGCTTTGCGGTCGGCAAGGAGGTTGTCGAGCAGCACATTCGGTTGGGCAAATCTTGACCACTCGGTTGCGTCGCCGCCGATGCCGTGAAGGAGGTAGAGGACTGGCAGTTTGATTGTTGATTTTGCATCCGCTGAATAGCCTGGCGGGGTATAGACATTCATTTTGCGCCGGGTGCCGACCGTGGTGGAATCATATTCGATGAGCTCCAGTTTGCCATGCGGAATGCCTTCGCGGGCGGTGTCCCAGCCTGTCGGAGGTCTCGGGAAGGCGGGTTGGTCGTCGGCGTTGAGGGTGATGGCCTGCCAGGCCGCGCGGGGTTGCTGGGGAGGAGGTGCTGGGTTGCCCAATGCCGGGCCGGTGGGTTCCTCGGCCAGGGAGATGGCTGGCAGGGGAAGAGAAAGAAGCATCACGAGGATGAGGGCGAAACGCGTCATAAGAAGAATAGATACCGTCTTGGGATGCCGGTGGTGGAGGACAACTTTTGTGCGCTATCAGCCATGTCTTTCCCGAGATGTCCAAATGATGATGAGAAAATTTCGGTCGCCTTCCCCCTCCCCATTTCTTCGGACGCGACAAAGCGCATCCCTACCTTGGTGTTTCGTTAGCTTCACTTGATGTTCACCTACTTCCAATCACTCCTCTCCAGCCATCTCCAGCAAGGCCTCCAGCATTTTGACGCTGGCTTGTGCCTCAAGGTGATTCGTGCCGGGCCAGGTTTCATAACCGCCCAGTTCAAAATGGCGCGGGGTTGGCAGATAGCCGTGATAACCGTGCGCCAGTTCCACCATGAAGGCGTTCGGCATTGGACTGAGTTTTTTGAACTCAAGCCCGGTCTCGGCAAAGGTCTCGGTAGGGAAGGTGCCAATGCCGATGTCGCCGATCTTCAAATGCTGCAAAATGATGGGCACCGTCCTGCTGGTGACCTCAGCAAGGGCCAGCACCCGCGTGGCATAGATCTGGGACAGGTCGGTTTTGCCCTTGATGCGGTTCGCGTTGGTATCGGCCTTGGCACGCGTCTCTTTTGCCCAGGCAATCAGATCCTCACTGATCGGCTTCCTGCCGATTTCGACTTCCCGATAACGTGCGGACAACTTCGCCTGATCTTTCCAAGACAGTTGACCGATGGCCTGATGGACCTTCTTCGCGAGATCCTGCCCAACCTGCTGCATCTGTTCATAAGGCTGGCGTTTTTCTCCCGGCTCACGGAAGTTGACATTGTTGATGTCACCACTGGTGCCATTGGCCATCATCGCCACAAAAGGAATGCCGGTCACAGGGTCGATTTCAGGCTGGAATTTTTTGAGCGCTTCACAAAACACGGCGAAGTAATCTGCCGAAATCTCGTGGCTTTTGACTCCGCCAACATAGTGGAGCGAGTAGGCGGCAAAGACCGAAATGAGCGGCCCCTCAGGTTCACGAAGGGCGATGAACGACACCGTGGGATCGATGGGTCCGGCCGGTTCCACGAGATCCTGGTGGGCGCGTGGAGGATTCATCTTCACCTTGTCGACTTGCCCAAACGGATTCACCGGAGCGGTGCCCTCTCGCATCAGCCAGCGCCGGTTGAACACATGCTCAGGTGCTTCCACACGCCCAAAGGCCAGCTGCGCGGGCCTCAATAAATGATGAGCGCGTCTCACGCCATCGGCAATGCGGCGCGCCACAAACTGCTGATAGTCGTTCAAAGGCTGATCCACCACATAACGGCTGTCACCCAGCGCATTGCCCGCTGAATGGGTATGCGTGGCGGAAATCATCACGTTCTCTGGCTCAATTCCCACGGCCTCTTTAATCAGCCGTCGCGCTTCGATGCTGACCTGCCGGTGCATGCCCAGCAGATCGCAGACGACGAAAGCCAATTTGCTGTTCCCATCATCCAGAACCAGACAGCGGGCATGCAGCTCGTCATGCACATGAATGGCATAACTTGCTGCAAAGTTGCCCACGATGTCGATGCCCAACTCAGGCGTAATATTGCTGGTGGCGGCTCCTGCACGAAACCCCTGGCCGTGGACCAAAGAGGCGGTGTTGAAAACGCCCGACACCAAAACAAGAGTGATCCATAAGCAGCGCATCCACAGGATACGGGATCATCCCACCGATTTTCTCAAGGAGGCGAACGAAGTGGGCCCATCAATACAGGATTGCTGAATCGCGCCTCCAGACCGGGGCTGAATTGGGCCTGTCCAAATTCGGAAATGCTGCGTCGTGTCCCATTTATTCGGGGCGGAGGTGGTGGCCCAAACGTCCGGGAAATGCAAAAAGATTGAAACCGCACACTCGACCCAGTCCCCTTCGAGCTCGCCTCCCCATTTTCTTCGGACGCGACGCAGCGCAGCGTCACCTATCGTTGATTTTTCCATGAATTGGACGAAGAGTTTGCTCGACTCCACCTCATATCGATTCTTTGCTTTCATGGACCAAACGATCACATCGGATCGCATCTCATCACCGTTTAAATCATCCTCATCAACTCCTTTTCATGAACTCACCCTCCCCATCCCTGCCCAGTCTCAAAACGCTTTACTGGAACGACTTCACCATCCGACGCTCCGCCAACGCAGTTGTTTTTGGATTGCTCCTGGCCGCTGGCATCCAATGGGCCCCCCACCCACACCCCAATATGCCCGCCGATATGCCGGTTCCAGAAAATGTGGCGTTCGACATGTCCCTGGTCCCTTACATCACCATGGGTGGATTCGTTCTCTCGGCGCTCGCACTGCTTTTCCTGGTGCGGCGCTACCTGCTGGTCAAAAAAATCCTCACCCACGGTGAGACCGTCAAAGGGATGGTCGAATCCTTGGATGTTCATCTTCGGGAAAATGAAAGCGACACTGACACGCCTTCGACGACCACCTACAGTCGCTCTTATTATGTGCGCCTCAGCTACTCCTGGCGCGGTGCGGACCAAAAAATTAAGCTCAAAATCCCGAACTCAGGGTTTGTTTTTGGGCTCGTCAAAGGACGCGAAACGGACTTGATGATCCTCGAATCGAAACCAAAAAAACCGCTCATTAAATCGGTTTACTGTGGGAAGATTTGATGATGAAAAGGAGCGCGGACACTTTTGTCCGCATCTCTCACCAACCAAGCGGACAAGCTGCGCAGCCGTGAAGCGAATGTCCGTGCTCCTACCTACCCCTTCACCTTTTCTTCCTGGAAACTGAGTTTCGCCAACTCGGCATAATAGCCATTCTCCGCCAACAATTGCGTATGGGTGCCGTGCGCCACCACTTCGCCTTGTTTCATCACATAAATCTGATGGGCGTTGATGATGGTGCTGAGCCGGTGGGCGATCACCAGACAGGTGCGATTGTGGCGAAGCTGATCAATGGCTTGCTGGATGAGCTTCTCACTCTTGTTGTCGACCGCACTGGTGGCTTCATCGAGCAGCAGAATCGGGGCGTTCTTCAGGAAAGCACGTGCGATGGAGATTCGCTGTTTTTCACCGCCGCTAAGCCTCCCACCCCGCTCGCCGACCATGGCATCCAGTCCACCTTCCATGCGTTGCACAAAATCGCTGGCACATGCCTGACTCAATGCATGCCATAACTCTTCATCCGTGGCGTTCGGATTGCCGAGCTTCAGGTTCTCGCGAATGGTCTGATTAAACAGATAACTCTCCTGCGTCACATATCCCAGACTGTCGCGCAGGCTGGATTTGCTGAATCGGGTGATCGATTCACCATCCAGAAAAATGTCGCCCGACTCAGGGTCATAAAACCGGGTGAGCAGTTGAAACAAGGTGCTTTTCCCGGCGCCGGTCGCGCCGACAATCGCGACGGTTTGTTGCGGCTCAATGAGAATGCTGACGTTGTTCAAGGTCGGACGATTTTCATCATAACGGAAACTGACTTTCTCAAACCGGATCTCGCCGCGAACGTTTGTTAGCGTCTCGCCCTGCTCCAGTTCCTCCGCCCCCTCGGTCTGCAACACCTCAAAAATGCGTTTCGCCGATGCGAGCCCGGTTTGCACCGTCTGGTTGATGCCGTGAAGTCTTCCCATCGGTTCATACAACATGCCGATGAACAGCAAAAACTGGGCGAGCTGACCAATGCTCAATTCTTCCTGAATGCACCAGTAGGACCCGAAGCCCATCAGCAGAATCAGCCCGGTGTCCCCGAAAAATCCCATACCGGGTCCATAGACCGCCCACGCCTTTTGCAGTTTGGTTTGCTGCGCGCGGAAGTGACTGCTCGATTTGTCAAAATCCTGCTGGGTTTCGTCCTCCAACGTGTAGCTCTTGATCTGACGGATGCCCGCCACGTTGTCGTGCAGAATCGAATTCAACCCGCTGGCCGCTTCCCGAGCCTGGGTCGCACGAGGTGAGACCCACTTGGCATAAATCCAGCCGCCCATGATGATAAAAGGCACCGGCAACAGGGTGATCAGCGCCAGTTTTGGATGCAACCAGAACATCACCGATGCCGTCAACACGATCTGTAACACTGCCGGCACGCCTTGATCCACACTGTCGATGATGATGCGTTGGGTCGCCGGCACATCATCCGCCATGCGGGTGAGGATGTCGCCGGTGCTTTGTCGGTCAAACCACTTCAACGGCAGATGCTGAATCTTGTGATGCAACTCACTGCGCAGGTCATAGGTCATGCGCAATTCAAACGCGTTGTTCGCCAGGGTGCGGATCGAATAAAAAACCTGTCGCAATCCAAACGCCGCCAAGCCCAGCAACGAGACGCCCATGATGGCAGAGACCTTGCGGTTGGGTATGATGTCATCCAGAAACCACTGCGTGAGCCCGGGAAACACATAACCCAGCAAAGTGCCCGCGATGGCCATCGCCAGTCCGGCACCCACCCGCCAGGGATAACGTTTCATGAACCGCAGCAATGCCCGGGAGGGCGTGGGAACAGGAGAATCAGACATCAGTCGCCCAGCATCCTCCGAATCCACCTTTGAAACAACCGCCACTTACGCCCATTCCCTACTTTTGGCGAACTTGACAAGGAAATCGTTTGCACAACCCCGGGCCACAAAGGTATTTTTGTCACACTGCGGCTGTCCCCCACATTAGCAGGTTAGTAAAATCATCCTAGCTTATCGAATCATGAATATCTGTTTGCCAAAGACCATCGCCGCCGTCACCGCACTCACCCTGCTGTCAGGGTGCGCCAACATTCAGGATGACGGCACCCGCACCCGCACCGAAGGCGCACTCGCCGGTTCCGTTCTCGGCGGGATCGCCGGCGGCATCATCGGACACCAAAGCGGACGCGGCTGGGAAGGTGCCGCCATCGGTGCCGCTGCTGGTGGACTCACCGGACTCGCCATTGGCAACCACGTCGCCAACAAAAAAGCCGCCTATCGCGACGAAGAAGCCTGGCTCGACGCCTGCATTGCCCGGGCCACCCAGGTCAACCGTGACGCCGTCGCTTACAACAACCGCCTGAGCAACCGCATCGCCAGCCTCCGCTCGCAGGTCGCCGCCGCCCGCGCCAGCAACAACCGCAGCGAACTTCGTCGCCTTCAAACCACCGTGGTTACCCTTCGCAGGGAGACCCGCGAACAGGTGGAGCTGGTGGACACCGAGATCGACGCCCAGGGCGAAGTGGTCAGCGAAACCGGCAGCAGCAACCTTCGTTCCCGCGTCAGCAGCCTGAAGAGCACCCGCTCCTCGCTGCGCAGCAACGAAGAACGCCTCGCCGACCTTGGTAACCAAATCGACGTCTAAGTTGATGATCGTCTAATCAAAGATCCCAGCGGGGGCCAGTCCTCTTGGCCATTGGCCTCCGCTTTCTCTTAAATTCCAAATCCCTTTTTCTCCCATTCATCTTATGATCCGCTCCCTGCTACTTTTGGCGATCTCCGCCTCGTTGCTCAGCCTCAGTTCCTGCGCCTACACTGGTGACCCCAACGAAGGCGGACTGTTTGGCTGGTCCCAGTCCATGGCCGACGATCGCATCGCCGACCGCGAAGATCATCTCGAAGACCTTGAACGCGAAAACGCCTACCAGCGCGGTCGCACCAGCGCCCTGCGCGATGAAGAAGCCTACCAACGGCGGCAGTTGCGGAAGTATTAATTTCCGCCGCGCCGCGCCCCGCTCCCCTGCATGACCAGCACCTCGTCGTTTCCGATTCCATCAGCAGTGCTGAACCTGCTACGGCGAAGTGCCTCCCATCTTTTGGCCTGCGGACTTTGGCTGTCGTTTTCATCCTCCGCCAGCCTGGCTCAGCAACCAGAGGCGCAGTCGGACCAGGATTTGGCCGCAGTGACCAAGCTGGTGCAGGAGGTCGTCGACAAACTGGACGAACACGCCCTCCATCCCCAGCCCAAACCTGTCATTTATCAGAAAGCGTGGCTTGGCCTGCTGCTGGAAATGGGTCGATCCGAACTCGCCGCAGAACATGACTTCACCGTCATGTCCAGCGCGCAATCCCTCAAAACCTTCATCAGCGCCATCAACGAACTCGCCAAAGCCCCGGGCCAGCGGCGTTCTCTGCGCGAACTGGCCGAAAGCGCCCTGCAACGCTACTGCCGCCAGCACGACCCCTACACCCGCTACACCCGCTCCGAGGAATACCATCAAATCAACCTGCTCAACAAAGGCAAAGGCAGTCAGGTCGGCATGTCCATTCACGAAAAAGATGGATCCTACTTCTGCTACCCGATGCCCCAAAGCCCCGCTGAGGTTGCCGGGATCAAAGCCGGTGACCGTTTGATCTCGGTCGATGGTCGCGCCATTGATGGTCGACCTCTGCTCTATATCGCCAGCCTCATCAAAGGCGGTGCTCCCGGCAGCAAAGTCGCCCTGCGTGTCGAACACCGCTTTGGCCGTGCCGAATCCATCACCGTCACCCGCGAAACCCTCGAAATGCCATCCGTCACGGTGGAAAAAAAGATCACCGGATTCGTTTTACGCGTGCGCCGCTTCGATGACGATTTACTCGAAGTCACCCGTAAAGCCCTTGCCTCCTTAAAGCCCAGCAGCACCCTGACCATCGACCTTCGCGGTTGCGCAGGCGGCAAGGTGTCCGTCGCCGTGGGTTTTGCCGAGCTGTTCCTCAACAGCGGCGAAGAAGTGGTCCGTTTGCGCATGCGCGACGCCTCGGATGAAATCTTCAAAGCCACCAAAGCCCCGGAATTTAAGGCGGCCGCGATCATCCTGCTTCAGGACGAAGGCACCGCCAGCGCCGCTGAAATGGTCATCGCCGCGCTCATCAATACCAAAGCCCAGCGCGCCACCAGTCAGGGCTCCAAAACATTCGGGAAAGGCGTTGTTCTCACCTCTCTCGAACTGAAAGGCGGCGGCTCTTTGCTCGTCACCAGCTCCGAAATGATCGCACCTCAAGGCCGTGGTTGGGACGGCATCGGTCTCCTGCCTTCCCTCGAAAACAACGGCAAAATTTTCCCCGAGGCCGGGTTGCCTTAGATCTTTGGCAGTTCCGATTCGGGGAAGTTCAGGGATTTTAAGCCGTCCCGGATCAATTGGTCGCGTCTTTCACCGCGTCCTTGGTATCCTCAGCCGCATCTTTCACGGCATCACCGACGTCTTCAGCCGCATCTCTGGCAGGTTCTGCAGGGCGGTTGTCGAGAGCGTCATCGATTTTTTCGCCGACGGTTTCAGGCTTGCGTTCGCAGCTGGTCATCAGCGAGGTGGCGGCAATCGCGCTGAACACAAGAGTGGTGGAAAGGAGACCAGAGAAGATAGTATTTTTCATAGGATTGGAAGTGTTTGATGTGTTTAGTCTGGAGGTTGTCATCGTATAGGTGCATGATCCTGGCCAGCGCGCCCCAATGTTGCGCAAGCCGTTGATCATCAACAAAATATCACCATCCGATTCCTGGTAATGCTGAACGTTTTGATGCAAAACGCGTGGGTTTTTGGCCTTGGCCATTGCGCATTGCATGGTGCTGTTCAGGACTCAACTCAAGTCAGCGCTTCGGTTCCATGGTCTCCATGTTCCATTCGTCAGGGTTGAACGCCTTTTGCCGACTTTTCATCTTCGGATAACCCCCCACCTCACTTTCGCGATCAATGATCCGTCCCGTCCGGTCCATTGCCTCCTTGACGATGCGTTCATCCACCGAATCGCGATCCCACGGACGCGCCCCTGCATTAGCCGATACTGAATCACGCACCTGCCCAACCGGTATCGCCTTGAATTTCCCCGGCCACAAACCTGGCTCGTCCGCCATCATCGCCCCCTCTTCTTTCAACAGCGGTTTGCGCCGGTTTTCACGATCATAGGCAAGGTTGTCTTTGAAGAACAGCCGCAGCGGACTGCCAGGACTGTTCTCAAACAACGCCAGATTGGGATCGGTATCGCGACCATGCTCCAACACATTGCCCACCACCACCAGCTCGCTCGTTTCGAGTTTGTGCCCCCGCCATTCTTTCGGATTCAGCGAATGATGCACTGCGCGACGTTGCGGATTGGAGATCCAGTTGTTCACGATCACCGCCTGCACGCCGCCCTTCGCCAGCGGGTTTCGATCCACATTGCTGGCATAAAGATTGCCGACAATGGCGATGTCACTGGTGTTGTCATGGATCAACGTCCCCTTCGAATGTTCGCCTTTTTTGTGGGTGGAATCCGACAACGCCTCGGCAATGATGCAGTTGGATATGGTCACCTGCCGAGAGGTGTTGCGCCGCCAGTCACGCAGCGTTTTCCCCTGAAATCGTGGACCCGATGCGGACAGATTTTCATCCGTCGCCCAGCTCACCGAACATTGATCAATGATCACCCGCGCCGCGCCGTTCATCCCGATGGCATCGATCTCCCAACCACTCCCCTTCTTCCGTCCCAGCGAGCCCGAGCGCACCCGCAGATGCCTCACGATGACATCATTGGCCTCCACCGACAAGCCACCGCGAATCAATGTGATGCCAGGCGAAGGGGCGGTCTGACCTGCCACTGTCACCTGCGACTGACTGATCTTGAGCGATCTCCCGCGAAGATCAATCACCCCTCCAACCTCAAACACCACGATGCGTTTGCCCCTCATCGCCAAAGCCGCCGCCAGCGACCCTTTGCCTGAGGCATTCAAATTGGTGACTTTCACCAACACGCCCCCGCGACCACCCTGGGTCACCTCTCCAAAACCAACGGCTCCAGGAAATGCACTCAATTCCAAATGGCCAAACATCAGCCAGACAACAGCAACGAAAAACAGTCTTACCACGTAGCAACATCGCCTCATCTCCCGCGCTTGCACCACCTTTTAAATCCGTCCCAACAATACCCGGCCAAAAAACCGGCCCCCACGATTCGGCATTGAATTGATCCGTCCACTTCGTCACACTCATTCCAAATCCATCCCTTCACTTCACCTCATCCCCCCTGCTCCCATCACCACCCAACCTAAAATGAAACTTCAACTAGCCGCTCTGCTGCTCTCCCTCGGTCTGGTCAATCTTGCTTCCGGCCAAAATACCGCCCCTGCCCCTGCTGCGTCTCAAGAGCCCGTCGAAACCAGCGTGCCGCGTTTCGGCGTGATCTCCTTCTATTTTGAAAACGACCTGTTCGCCGACACCGACCAGCAATACACCAACGGTGCCCGAATCACCATCACCTCACCCAAGCTCGATTCCTTCGCTGACGATGCCAACGTCGGTCGTTTTGTTGGTGGATTCGATGAGATTCCGTGGATTGGCGAACCAGGCTACGAACGCAACGTCGCCATCAGCCTCGGCCAAAACATGTATACCCCAAGCGACACGGTCAGTGAAGATCTCGTAAGAGACGATCGCCCGTATGCCGGCTGGCTCTACGGCGGCATCGGCCTCGTGTGGAAGAACGAAAAAGTGCGCAACACGTTTATCATCAACATCGGCGTCGTCGGCCCCTGGTCATTTGCCGAAGAAACTCAGCGCCTGGTCCACGAAGCCCGCGACATCCCCATGCCGAACGGATGGAACAATCAGCTCGACAACGAACTTGGCGTGGTGCTTGCCTATGAACGCATGTGGCGTCTGCGCAAATTTGACCAAGGCGGGATCGACTGGGACGTGCTCCCTTATGCCGGAGCCGAACTCGGCAACGTCGCCATCAACGCCCGTGTGGGTGCCGAATTCCGCCTCGGCTACAACCTGCCCGATGACTTTGGCACCGCCGCCATCAACGCCGCCGCCGTTGCCTCGACGCCGGTTGAGTCAGACCACACCGCCAAACGCTGGCACAGCAACATGGGTTTCCATTTGTTCACCCGCATCGAAGGCCGCGCCGTCGCCCGCGACATCTTCCTTGATGGCAACACTTTTGAAGACAGCCACTCCGTCGACAAGGAACACTTCGTCGCCGATGCCGTCTTCGGTGCCTCGCTCAACTGGCGCAACACCAAACTCACCTACGCCTACATCTACCGCACCAAGGAATTCAAACAACAGGAGGACGAACAGGTCTTCGGCTCCATGACGCTGACGGTCAATTTCTGATCCCAGCAAAGTAGAAGGTTCGTCCCGAGCCTTTCATTCCAATTTCAAGCAAGGCTCGAGACGAGCCTTCTACTTTCCCATTAATACCCCGGAGCGCTGATGGTGGCATTCTCCACCTCATCGCGCTGGCGTCGCAAAATCCCGTCGGCAATCTCCTCGACCATCTCCTCCACCAAAAGGCGAAGATGGCTGCCCGGCCGGTAATCACTGGGAGCAATGTGGCGCACCCGGTCGGCCTGACCACTCAACTGCCAGCATTTGCGGAAACTGCCACGCGTCTGATCCTCGGGATTGTAAACCGCCACCGCGTTCCCGCCATACCGGCGCATCAACGTGAAACACGGAACATCCGTCGGACCATCGCCGATATAAATCATGTGCTTGAACGGGATCGGCCTCAACTCCGATGGCATGTGGTCATTCACATCCTCATGCGGCAGAAGCATGCCCTTGTTGATCCGGAACAAAAATTGCGTCTTCGTGGTGTGACTGATCACCCGTCTTGGAAAGCTGATGCGCCCTTCACGATCCTCCGCAAACTCGCTGCCGAACACCGCCTTCACATGCGGCCTCAGCGCACTCCCTTCCAGCAACTCCTTCAATCCCGCCGAAATGATGTAGTGCTCCAGCCGGATCCCCAAGGCCCGATGCTCAGGCCTCAACACCTTTTCCATCTCATCAAACATCCCCGGCAGTCCCGGATAAAATTGCAGCTTCGCCCCCAGCGTCCGCAGTTCGGCATTCGAAGGTCGATCAGGTGAAAGGTAGTCAAGCAACGCCTTCAGATACGCCAGTTCGTTGTCATAGCCCTGCTCATCCACCAGCTCCTTCGTCCGTTTCCAGAACTGCGCCCCATTGATCCCAAAATGAGGAAACACCACCTCATCCGTCATGTAGCTCGGACTTAGCGTCTGATCATAATCATAAACCAGCCCGATGATTGTTTGTGCGGAAGACATAATTAAGCGGACTCGACGTTAGCGCAACCCGCCCCGCTTTGAAAGGGACAGCTCATGGATAAAGCAAAAACGCCTCGCGCCGTTTCTTGAACGCCTCCAGTTCCAAACTCCAACCCGCATCAATCGCCTTCCAATTTTGCCCTTCCTTGATTGCCTTCAACGTGGTGGGATGCAGCAGCAACGTCCCCATCGCCTGCAACTTGAACTCTTTCGGATACAATCTCTGCAAGGTGCAAGCCAGCGCCATGCCCACGTCTACCGACCTCAAATCCTCCCGCGAAGTGATCACCATTCGGACCCCACCGCAGACCTGGTCTTTGAACACACTTGCCTTTGGCGTGAACCTCTCCGGCACAAACCTCACTCCCTTCAATCCCGCCTGATTCAACTCAAACGCCAGTCGCGCATCATCAACATACGGTGCTCCAATGACTTCAAACGGCGTATCCGTCCCGCGTCCCACACTCACCGCGCTCTCCAGCAAACCCACGCCCGGATACAACAACGCGGCATTCAATGACCGCATGTTCGGCGACGGATTCAACCACGGCAGTCCGGTGCGGTCAAATTCCATGCCGCGTTTCCACCCTTCCACTTTGATCACTTCCAGGTCACAGCCCAACCCACGCTCCGCATTCATCATCATCGCCAGCTCGCCGACCGTCATGCCATGACGCAATGCCATCGGATGGCACCCCACAAAGGTTTCCTTATCCAACACCGCCGGACCCTCCACCACCTCGCCACCAATCGGGTTCACCCGATCCAACACCAGCACCCGTTTCCCCGCCTTGGCCGCCGCTTCCATGCATTTTTGCAACGTTGAAATGTAAGTGTAAAACCGGCAACCAATGTCCTGAATGTCGAACACCAGCACATCCAGCATCGCCAGCTGCTCTGCCGACGGACCCCGCCTCTCCCCATAAAGGCTGAACACCCGCAGCCCCGTTTTTGCATCCCGACCATCCGCGATCTTGTCCCGATCCTCCATCCCGCGAATCCCATGCTCCGGACTGAACAACGCCACCAGATTGACGTGCTTCGCCTCATGCATCCAGTCAATCGTCGACCGCCTTCCGTTATCAATGCCACTGTGATTCGTCACCAACCCCACCTTTAATCCCTTCAACTCAGCAAAATCCCTCCGGCGCAATACATCAATCCCATTCAAAACCGTGGGCACTTCATCCTCGCTTAATCGCGGCGAAAAAGCATCCGCCACCCGCTCGAAATCCACATTCAACAAGCTCTCCGCTGCCAGCGTCGCCAGTTCCTCCTGCAACGGAATCACATTCCCCTTTCCATCCGGATGCAATCTTGAGGCTAGCACGACCACATAACTTTTGGTCGCCGGATTTACCCAAAAACTCACCCCGGTAAAACCCGTGTGGCCAAAAGTCCCCAACGGAAAAATTTTCCCTCTCGAACGACTGTAGGCCGAATCCAGATCCCAGCCCAATCCACGTCGCGCGAAAATCGTCGGCGGCGATTGCACCGATGTCATTAGCTTCACCGTCTCCTCATTAAAGATCCGCACCCCATCCAGCTCCCCGCCATTCGCCAGCATTTGTGCAAACCTCGCCAAATCCTCCGCACACGAGAACAAACCTGCGTGCCCGGTCACCCCGCCCATCCTTCGTGAAGTCGGATCATGCACCACCCCGCGCAACCAATCTCCCGCCTCATCCCTCGCTGTCGGTGCAATCCTTCCCCTCAATGACTCTGCGGGAACAAACCCCGTCGAATTCATCTTCAGCGGTGCGAAAATTTCTTTCTCCGCAAACCTGTCCAATCGTTCCCCACTCACCCGTTCCACGATCTCCCCCAGCAAAAGGTAGTTCAGATCGCTGTAGCGAAATACCTCATCCACTCCCCGCAGAGGCCGCGCCGTCAACGCCAGATTCCTTCCCGCCTCTCGTCCCATCCACCCCGGATTCAACGCAATTCCCGCCGCCAGCCCGGAAGTATGCGTCAACAGATGCCGCAGCTTCACCTCATCCCGTCCCTCCCCGACAAACTCCGGCAACCATGTCTTGATTGGCAACTCCAACTCCAACTTGCCCGCTTCCAGCAACTTCATCACAACAGACGTCGTCGCCACCACCTTCGTCAGCGAAGCCACATCAAAAATCGTATCCGCGCTCATCAACGCCTTCTGCGGCTGCTCCGCGCGTTGCCCCATGACCAGCATCTCCCGTTGTTCCCCCAATCCCACCACCACCACCGCCCCAGGAGCTTCCCCCTCATCCATCGCCCGCTGGACGGCCTTCTTCATCAACTCGATCACATCATCACGAAAGGCGCCCGCCGCCAATGATTGGCTTTCAAACAGTGCAACCCAAAATAAAATCGCGCAGGCCCTCAGCATCCCTCATCCAACAGGAAACCCAACGATCCATCAATGCATTAATCCAATGTCGCCAACGCATCGGCCAGCCGCACATGCTTGAACTGATACCCGGTCTCCAGCGCCAGCTTCGGCTCCATGCGCTGACTCGCCAGCACCACTTCGGACAAATCGCCCATCACCAGCTTCAGCATGAACTTGGGCACCTTCGGCATCACGGGACGTTTGATCCGCTTCGCCATCTCCCGAGTCATCTGCTCATTTGTTACCGGATTCGGTGATCCCAAATTCATCGGGCCCTTGCACCCTTCATGCTCCAGCGCGTGCAAAATCATCCCCACCTCATCGTCGAGATGAATCCACGGCACCCACTGTTTGCCGCTGCCCAATGGCGAACCCAAAAACATCGCAAACACCTTTCGTAACATCGGCCACGCCCCGCCATCCTTGCCCAATACCATCCCGGTCCGAATCACCACCACCCGCGTCTTTTCCGAATCTGCTGCCACCGCCAAGGCCGCGCCCTCCCAGTCACGGCAGACCTCGGCAAGAAATCCCGCCCCAGGTGCCGACGATTGCTCCGTCAAAATTTCATCACCACGATCCCCATAAGCTCCCGAACCCGATCCGCTCACCCACACCTTCAACGACTCCGCCTTCAACACATCCGCCGCAATGCGCCGCGTCAAATCCACCCGGCTGTCGTAAATCCGTCGTTTCTTCTCCGTCGTCCACACGCCAAAAACATTCTCTCCCGCCAGATGCACCAGCGCATCCAATCCCGCCAAATCCAAAGCCTTTGCTCCCTCGGTCAAAATCGGCCGCACCTCCTTAACTCCAGGGATCGACACGTCCTTGCCCCGTGAAAAAGCCACCACCTCATGACCGCGCGCCAGCGCCCCGGCCACCAGTGCCCGGCCCACAAATCCTGTCGCTCCAGTAATCCCAATTCGCATCATTCAACCTAAACTTACGCCCCTCGTCCGCAACGCAGCCTTACAGAAAAGTCATTTTCCGTTCGCGCAGACGTGGATGAAAGCTATGACACTTACTTGTGATACTCATACTGACAGCTGGATTTGGCGACGGCCACAACACCGCCGCCCGCAATGTGTCCGAGGCGCTCAGCCGCCTGCGTCCCGACATGCCCAATGAAGTCGTCGACCTCTTCGACCTCGCCCATCCACTGCTCGCCCCCGCTCTCAAGCAGGGCTATCAGATGCTCATCACCCGCGCGCCCTCGATCTGGGCCGGCATCTACAAAAAAGCCGCCACCGCCGACTTCGATTCCGGACCCGACATTCTCATCGCCCTGCGTCGCGCCCTTGGTGAAGTCCTCAAACGCACCCGGCCCAGCGCCATCATCTGCACCTACCCCATCTATCCGAAGCTCATCCGTGAACTCGCCGACCAAGGCTTTCCCACGGCACCCGTCTACACCGTCATCACCGACTCCATCAGCATCCATCCCATCTGGATGGTCAGCCCCAGCGACGGTTACTTCGTCGCCGATGCCGACTCCCGCAAAAGCGCCATCTCCGTCGGTGCCCAGGCCGACCTCATTCACACCAGCGGCTTTCCCGTCAGTCTCGACTTCATGAATCCGGTCGATCCCGCCGACGCCACCACGCCCCACGGTCAGATCCTTTATCTTCCCTCCACCAATGCTCGTCATTTCGCCCAAACGCTCGAAGCCCTCCGCCCTCTCATCGCCAGCGGTGTCAAACTCACCCTTCCCGTCGGCAAACACGCCTCCCGTCTCTACCTCTACATCACCCGCTACATCGACTCCCTGCCCGGTGCCAACATCGAGATCATCGGCTGGACCAACCGCATCCCGCATCTCCTCCAAACCCACGATTTGGTCATCTGCAAAGCCGGAGGAGCCATTCTCCACGAAGCCCTCGCCGCCACCTGTCCCGCCATCATCGACTACGTCGTGCCCGGTCAGGAAGAGGGCAACGCCGAACTTCTCACCCATCACGGCTGCGGCATCACCACCAAAACCCCTCAAGAAACCGGCGAACAAGCCGCCCGCTTCCTTGCCGACGATCGCAAAGTCGCCAAAAACATGAAGCGCAACATGCAGAAGCTCAGCGAACCCGACGCCGCGCTCAAGATCGCCCAGCACGTCCTCGACACCCTCTGAAGGTTCCAATCTCAAATTTTCAAATTTCAAATCCCAAGTTTTGACCGCTTATCTCTTCGACATTGGCAACGTCCTCCTGCGCTTCGACTTCACCCCTGCCGCCCGGCAGCTCGCCCTCCTAAGCGAAGCCAGCACCGAAGAAATCCTTACCCTTCTCGCCCCCTTCAAGGACGATCTCGAATCCGGTCGCATCAGTGACGCCGACTTCATCCAGCAAAGTTCCGATCTCATCCGCTTTCGGGGCACCAGCGCTGAGTTTGCCGCCATCTGGAACGACATCTTTACGCCCAACGAACCGATGATCCCCCTCATCGAAGCCCTCGCGCAACAACACCCGCTCTACCTTCTTTCCAACACCAGCGGCCTGCACAAAGATTATTTCTTCGCCAAATATCCCTTCTTCAGCCACTTCAAAGGCGGCATCTTCTCCCACGAAGCGCGCTGCGCCAAACCCGGTGAGGCCATCTTCCAGCGCGCCATCGTCACCTTCGACCTCGATCCCGCCAGCACCGTTTTTATCGACGACCTCGCCGACAACATCGCCACTGCCCGACGCCTCGGCTTTGTCGCCCATCATTACCACCACGAAAATCATCAAGTTCTTCTCGCCCAACTCGGCAACCCCTAAAATTTCAGCTTTCGCCCCCGACCAATCGCCTCTAGCCTCCCCGCCTCATGATGGACCTTCTCAATCAATTTCTCCATTTCGTGCTCAAGCTTGACGAGAGCCTGCCCGCCTTCATCGAAAACTACGGGGTGTGGATTTATGCCTTGCTGTTCATCATCATCTTTTGCGAAACCGGCCTCGTCGTCACTCCCTTCCTCCCCGGCGACTCCCTTCTCTTCGCCGTCGGAGCCATCGCCGCCAATGAAGCCTTCGGCAACACCCTCCGCCTCGAATACATCATCCCCCTTCTCATCGTCGCCGGCATCATCGGAGACGCCGTCAACTACTCCATCGGCAGACGTGTCGGCCCCGCCATCTTCAACCGCGAAGACGGTCGTTTCCTCCGCAAAGACTATCTCCTCAAGGCCCAGGCCTTCTACGAAAAACACGGCGGCAAAGCCATCGTCCTTGCCCGCTTCGTCCCCATCGTCCGCACCTTCGCCCCTTTTGTCGCCGGAATCGGCAAAATGCGCTACGCCTCATTTGCCTACTACAACATCAGCGGTGCCATCATCTGGGTCGTCAGCCTCACCCTCCTCGGCTATTTCCTCGGCAACATCCCGATCATCAAAAACAACTTCGAAGCCGTCATCATCCTCATCATCATCTTCTCCATCCTGCCGATCGTTTTCGAATGGTGGAAAGCACGCAAAGAAAGCGCCAAGGACCGTGCCGACGCTCAGACCAGTCTCTGAAAAAGCCCGGGGACCAAAACTGAGAAAAAAAGAACCTTTCGCATCTTTACATGCGAACCTTTGACGACGTTTTGCCCCCACGGCAGGCGAAGCATCATCGTTGAACCATGCCTTTACCGCTCCTACCCCGCCTCCGCCGAGAAACTGCACAGGCCCATGCCCGGTTGGAGGCCACCGTGCTCATCGAAGACTGCATCAAAGATCTCGACTGCTACCGCGAACTGCTCAAACAATTCCTCGGCTATTACCAGCCCCTGGAAACCGCCCTGGAAAACGTGTCCGGCTGGGAAGACTGGGACATCGACCTCTCCCAACGTCGCAAAGCCCCCTGGATTCAGCACGACCTCTCCGCCCTCGGCCTCTCCCCGGAAGAAATCCGTCACCTCCCCCGCTGCCCGCCCTCTCTGCTCCCAGAAACCCGCAGCCTTGCCCAGGCGTTCGGTTGCGCTTATGTCCTCGAAGGTTCCACCCTCGGCGGACGCCACATCTCCGTGATGCTCGACGGCAGCCCGGTTCCTCCTGGGGCCCGGCGATTTTTCCTCAGCCACGGAGCCCAGGTCCTGCCCATGTGGAAAGCCTTCTGTTCCGCCATGGAAAATTTCAATTTGAACGCATCCACCTCACAAACCGACGAACTTATCGGAGCCGCCAATCAAACCTTCGCGCACCTCCAGCGCTGGATGGACCGGGATCGAGATCGCGATTAGGATTAGGACTAGGACAGGACCAAACAACGCATGAACCCATCAACGCTGGACTCGGCGGCCCTCAACAGCTGCCACTCAGAACCCATTCACATCCCCGGCGCCATCCAACCCCATGGTGCCATGCTCGTCCTTCAAGAACCCGACCTCATCTGCCTCCAGGCCAGCAACAACCTCCGTGAGATCACCGGACGCGACCCCGCCGCCATCCTCAACCAGCCCATCAGCGCCCTTTTCGGCAGCGAATCCGAAACCGAGACCAACAAAATCCTCGCCGCCATCGCCAGCGGCGATCCCGCGACCGAATCCCCCCTCTACTTGGAAATCGACGGACGCAGCTTCGACTGCCTCCTTCACCGTCACGACGGCGTCCTCATCGCCGAACTTGAATCTGCCACCCACGCCCCCCTCTCCCGACACCACCGGCTGCTCCAAAGCGCCATCGGCGAATTGCGCGGCACCCTGCAGCTCAAGGATCTCTACCAAACCATTGCCACCTTCGTCTCTACCCTCACCGGTTTTGAACGGGTGATGGTCTACAAATTCGACGCCGACTGGCATGGCGAAGTCGTCGCCGAGAGCCTCCTCTCCCCTGTCGACTCCTACCTCGGCCACCACTTCCCTGCCAACGACATTCCCGCCCAGGCGCGCGCCCTCTACACACGCAGTTGGCTGCGCATCATCCCCAATTCCACCTACACCCCCGTCCAGCTCCTCCCCGCCATCAACCCCCTCACCCAACGCCCCACCGACCTCAGCTACTCCGTCCTGCGCAGCGTCTCCCCCCTCCACCTCGAATACCTCCGCAACATGGAAGTGGGAGCTTCCATGTCCATCTCGCTCATCATCGACGGGCAGCTCTGGGGCCTCATCGCCTGCCACCACCGCACGCCGCGTCCCCTGCCCTATTCCGTCCGTTCCACCTGCGAAATCTTCGGCCAGGTCGCCTCCCTCGAAATCGCCCGCCATCAGGACGCCGTGCGCCTCCGCGAACTCAATCACGCCACCCGCATCCAAACCCGCTTCTTCGACGTCATCTCACGCGAGCAAAACTTCGTCGAAGCCCTCATCAAATACACCCCCGAACTCCTTGAGTTCATGCGCGCCGACGGTGCCGCCATCTACGTCAACGACCAGCTCAACCTCCTTGGCACCACCCCCTCCAAAGCGCAGGTCAACGAAATCATCGACTGGCTCCGCGACGAGTCCGTCAACCCCCACCTCGCCCCCGACCACCTCAGCAACCTCCCCCCCGCCGCCGCCGAATTCACCGCCACCGCCAGCGGCCTCCTTGCCCTGCGACTCTCCCGCGTCGATCCCCATTTTGTCCTCTGGTTCCGACCTGAAATCATCACCACCGTCACCTGGGCCGGTAACCCCGAAAAAATCATCGCCTCGGATTCCACCCTCCACCCGCGCAAATCTTTCAGCGCTTGGAAGCAGGAAGTCACCGGTCACTCCCTCCCCTGGACCTCCCCCGAGCTTCAAGGTGCCACCGAACTCCTCACCGCCCTCAACGCCCTCGTCCTGCGTCGCACCGAACGCCTCATCCGTCTCAACGGAGAACTCGAACGCAAAAACACCGACCTCAACTCCTTCGCCTACATCGCCGCCCACGATCTCAAGGAACCCCTCCGCGGCATCGCCCACTACAGCAAATTCATCCGCGAAGACCACGCCGACACGCTCAAACCCGACGCCATCAAGAAACTCGAGACCATCGGCGACCTCGCCATCCACTCCAGCGAACTCCTCGACGCCCTCAACCGCTTCTCCCGACTCGGCCGCATCGACATCCACCGCAAACCCACTTCGCTCGACGACATCCTCAACAAAGTCCTCGCCCTGCTCGAAGTGACCATCCGCGAAAATCACTTTCAAGTCATCCGCCCGCACCCCCTCCCGATCATCAACTGCGATCCCATCCTGCTTCGCGAAATTCTCCTCAATCTCGTCGCCAACGCCATTCGTTACAACACCAGCACCAAAAAGTGGGTCGAAATCGGTCATGACCTCACAGCCGATCCCGAAAACGCCCCCGGCGGTGCCTTCTACGTTCGCGACAATGGCATCGGCATCCACTCGAAACATTTCCATAACATCTTCGACATCTTCCGCCGCCTCCATGCCCATGGCGACTTCGGAACCGGCACCGGCGCCGGACTAGCGATCACCAAATCCATCGTCGAACGACACGGCGGTCGCATCTGGCTCGAGTCCACCCCCGGCCAGGGCACCACCTTCTACTTCACTCTCCAATAACATGGAACCCATCCCCGGCCCGCGCCACATCCTCATCCTCGATGACAACGACATCGACCGCGAAACCTGCCAGCGCTACCTCTCCCGAAGCAGCACTCACGAATATCGCTTCGTCGAGCACAACGCCGTCGAAGGCGCACTCGATGTGGTCCGCGCCGAAAAACCCGACTGCATTCTCCTCGACTACCATCTCCACGACGGCAACGGCCTTGAATTCCTCAACGAACTCGTCAGCATCGGTGGCCCCCGCATCTTTCCTGTCGTCATGCTCACGGGCACCGGCAATGAAGCCATCGCCGTCGAAGTGATGAAACTTGGAGCCCAGGACTACCTCATGAAGGACGGGCTCAACCCCGAAGTCCTCCAGCGCTCCGTCGAAGCCGCCATCTACAAAGCCCAGGCCGAGCGGCTCCTCGACCAGCAGCGTCTCGAAATGGAACGCCTCTTCCATCAGGCCCACGAAGCCAACGCCCGCAAAGATCATTTCCTCGCCGCCCTCTCCCACGAACTCCGCACCCCCCTCACCCCCGTCCTCGCCGCCGTTAGTTCCATCGACCTTGAAACCGCCGACGAAACCGACCTCCGCGAGATGGTCGCCGTCGTCCGTCGCAACATCGAACTCGAAGCACGACTCATCGACGACCTCCTCGACCTCACCCGCATCTCCAAAGGCAAACTCGAAGTCGACCTCCATCCCGCCGACCTCCACAGCATCCTCACCCACGCCGTTGAAACCTGTCGCGAAGACATCCAGCAAAAACAGCTCACCCTCGACTGGCAGCTCAACGCCGCCACCCCCATCGTTCAGGTCGACGCCGCCCGCCTTCAGCAAGTCTTCTGGAACCTCCTCAAAAACGCCGTCAAATTCACTCCCGTCGGCGGCCATATCACCCTCAACACCCGCGACACCGAGAGCCACCAGATTGAAGTCCGCGTTTCCGACTCCGGCATCGGCATCGAACCTGCTCATCTCGACAAGATCTTTAATGCCTTTGAACAGGGCAACTCAGAAATCACCCGCCGCTTCGGCGGACTCGGTCTTGGTCTCGCCATCTCCAAAGCCCTCATTGAAGCTCATCACGGAACTGTCTGCGCCCAAAGCTCCCCCGAAACTCCTGGAGCCACCTTCATCGTCACCCTCAAAAAAGGCCCGACTGTTTCCCTGCCCACCCATAACCCCGCTTCCGCCATCACCCCTAAAACTCAATTTTCATCCACCATCCTTCTTGTCGAAGACCATGCCGACAGCGCCTTTTTCCTCGCCAAGATCATGGAGAAAAGCGGCTGCCGCGTCCTCATTGCCCCCAACGTCGCCGAAGCCCTAGCCATCTTTGAAAAAGAATCCATCGACTGCGTTGTCAGCGACATCGGCCTCCCGGATGGCAGCGGCACCGACCTCATGAAAAAGCTCGCCCAGATTCGTCCCGTCCCCGCCATCGCCCTCAGTGGCTACGGCATGGAGGAAGACATCCAGCGCTCCCGCAGCGCCGGCTTCAAACACCACCTCACCAAACCCGTCCAGTGGGACAAACTTAAAAAAATTCTCGCCGAAGTCCTCGCCGAAACCAAATGAAGCTCTTTAGCCCTTAGCCTTTATCCTTTCGCCTTCATCCTTCATCCTTCATCCTTCATTCTTTCAACGTGCCCGCTGACTTCAGCCGCCGCGTTCCTTGCCAGCCTCAAACAGTCCAGCGCCGACAATAGCGCCACCGCCCCAACGCCAAAAAACGCCAGCTTAAAAGCCCCCAGCACAGCCGCCTGCGATCCTTCCCCGTAAAACCACGATCCCAATCGCAGCCACATCGACCCCATCGCCACCCCCATTCCAAACGTCAGTTGCAGCACCGTGCTGTAAAGCGCGTTTGCTCCGCTCATCTTCTCCTTCGGCACATCCGCAAACGCCAAGGTGTTCAAACTGGTGAATTGCATCGAGCGGAACAGCCCGCCCGCAAACAGCACTGTCAGCAAACCCCAGCGCGGCATCTCCGGCGTCAAAAACCCACACGCCACCATGCTGACCGCCGCCAGGATGCCATTCCCCACCATTGCCCCGCGAAACCCAAAGCGCCGCAACACCCACGTCGTTGCCGGCTTCATCGCCAGATTCCCCACAAACACCGCCAGCAACAGCTTGCCCGATTCAAACGCATCCAGTCCAAACCCCACCTGAAACATCAACGGCAGCAGCAAAGGTGTCGCCCCAATCGCCATCCGAAACAGCGACCCGCCCCAGAACGAAATCGCAAACGTCTTCACCCGCAGCGCCCACAAATCCAGCAGCGGCTCCGCCGTTCGGCGCGCATGCCGCACCGCCAGCACCCCGGCCACCATTCCCACCAGCCAGATCGCGATCAACACCCTCCCGTCCGAGCCCTCGCTCAACATCTCAATCCCCATCACCAACCCGCCACAAGCCAGCGCACTCCACACAAAACCCCACCAGTCAAAGCGCTGCTCCACCCGCTCAAACTCCCTCGGCAACAACCACCACGACATCCCCAATGCCAGCACGCCCAATGGACCATTCATCAAAAAAATCCAATGCCACGACCACGTCGTTGCAATGAACCCACCCAACGGCGGACCCAAAATCGGCGCCACCAACCCTGGCCATGTCAGCAACGCAATCACCTTTACCAAGTCCTTCTTTTCCGTGTTGCGCAACACCGCCAGCCGCCCCACCGGCACCATCATCGCCCCACCCAATCCCTGTAAAATCCGCGCCCCGGTGAACTGCGCCAGACTTTCACTCAACCCGCACAACATCGAAGCCAGCGTGAAAATCGCGATCGCCGAACAGAAAATCGTCCGCACGCCATACCGATCCGACAACCACCCGCTCACCGGAATGAACACCGCCAGCGTCAACATGTAGACACTCATCCCGATGCTCATCGAAACCGCCTCCACCCCAAACGATTTCGCCATCAACGGCAACGCCGTCGCGATGATCGTGCCATCCAGGATTTGCATGAAAAACGTGCCCGCAACCAGCAAGGTCATTCCCAGAGCACGTTGAGGAGGCACAGACATGAACCCCATTCCTTAAAGCAAACCCTCTCCCAATCAACCAAGAACCAAGAACCAAGAACCAAGAACCAAGAACCAGGAACCAGGAGCCTTTCACCATCCCTCCACCGGCAGCACCTTCACCACAACGTTCCTGATCCGCCCCTCCGTCCCATAAGTCGCAAATCCAAATGGCGCACACACCTCCATCCCCGCCCGCAGGCCCAAAATCCGGTCCCTCGTCATCAAATGCACCACTGGTGCCCTGTCCACCCACACCTGCAAAAGCCCGGCGCGCACCACGATCTTCACCGGATACCAAACCCCATTTTCAAACACCCGACTGCTCCCCGTCTCATTCCCCGCCGCATCCTGACCATCCACCGAAGAAATCCCCATCTGCCCGCCACCCCAGCCTCCCAACACAAAACTCACGCATTGCTCCGCACTCCCCACGGGAAACGTCACCGTTCCAAAAAAATCCGTTCCGCCCACCCGCATCGCCTCATACTCAATCGAGTAATCCACCACCGGCAGTCCCTTCTCCAACCACGCCTTCAACACCATCCCCGTCATCGGCCTGCCTTCCTTCAAGACAAACCCATCCTCCATCGCCTCCATCCCACCATTCCCCTCGAACGCCGCATCCACCCAAATACCCCGCCACTCTTCATCAAACAAACGCCACTCCGTCACCCGAGCCTCCCTGCAACCGGAAATCAGCAGCAGGATCAGCATCGAAAAGCAAAAGTGCCTCATGCCTTGCCACCCATCTTGCAGATGATATCAAACTCCTTTTTCGTCACCGCCGTGATGCTCAACCGATTGCCCTTCCGCAAAATCAGCATCTCCGCCAGCCTCGGCTCCCCACGCAACGCCTCCAGCGTCACGAACTCATTAAAATCCTTCTCCCAAGCCACATCCACCAGCAACCATCGCGGTTCCTCCTTCTTGCTGCCCTTGTCATAATACTCCGACTTTGCATCAAACTGCGTCGGATCCGCCTTCGCCTCACTCGCGATCTTTAACACTCCCGCCACCCCCGGTTGCGGACAACTGGAATGGTAAAACAAACCCAGATCCCCCTCCTTCATCTCATCGCGCATCATGTTCCTCACTTGGTAATTGCGAACTCCACTCCACGGCTCGGTCTTCTTCCCGAGCTTGCGCAAATCATCAAACGAAAACACATCCGGCTCCGACTTCAGTAACCAATATTTCATCACACGTCTCCCTTGCAAAAATTCAAACTTTACTCCCCAATCTGCTCGCGAATCGCCTCCACAATCCGATCCGCCTGACGCTCAATATACTCTGGATCTCGCCCCTCCACCAACAACCGGATCAACGGTTCCGTCCCTGAGTATCGTAACAAAACCCTCCCCAGGCCGCCTAACTTCTGCTCCGTCTCCACCACCAGCGCCTGCGCTTTCACCAGCTCCTCTTCCGGCGGTTTGGCCTTCACCCGTAGATTGCGCTTCACCTGCGGAAACGGCGTCAATACCTTGCGCAGTTCACTCAACGGCTCGCCCGTCTCCATCATGATCCGCAGCACCTGTAACGCCGCAATCAACCCGTCCCCCGTCGTCACGTGATCGCGAAAAACGATGTGCCCACTCTCCTCCGCTCCAAAATTCAGATCCTGTGCACGCATCGCAGCGATCACATACCGATCCCCCACGCCCGTGCGGATCACCCGCCCACCCAATCCATTGATCAACTCATCCAACCCGTAGTTGCTCATCACCGTCGCCACCACCGTATTCTGGTTCAGCGTCCCCTTCCGCAACATGCTTGCCGCCGCCACCGCAATCAACTCATCCCCACTCAAGCGCGAGCCCGTCTCATCGCATAGCAATACCCGGTCCGCATCCCCATCATGCGACACCCCCACCTGCACTCCCGTCGACTTCACAATCCCCTCAATGATCTCCCCATGCGTGCAACCACAATTCTCATTGATGTTCACCCCGTCCGGCGACGAATGAAACACCTGCACCTCCGCTCCCAAACGACGCAACGCCTCCGTGCTCGTCACACTGGCCGCCCCGTTGGCATTGTCCAAAGCAATGCGTAAACCGTCCAGTCTCCGACCCTGCATGCTGCCAATCGCCAGTTGAATATACCGCTCCTGCGCATCCGCCAGCACACTCACTCCGCCCACCTCCCCATTCCGCACCCGGTCCGTCAGTTCCACTTCCATCGCCGCCTCAATCGCCAGCTCCTGCTCATCCGTCAGTTTGTAGCCATCACCACCAACAAACTTCACGCCGTTGTCATAAAACGGATTGTGTGAAGCCGAAATCACCGCGCCGAAGTCCGCCTTCTCCTGCGTCACCAAATACGCCACGCCCGGCGTCGGCAACACCCCGCACAACACCACATCGACTCCGGCCGAATTCAATCCTGCCGTCAAAGCCGCCTCCAGCATCCCCCCCGAACAACGCGTGTCCTTGCCGATCACACACCGTGGCCGCGATCTTCCCTCACCTCTCGTTTTGGTCACCAAAACCTGCGCCGCCGCCTGTCCCAATCGAAGCACAAATTCCGGCGTCATCGGCACTTGATTCGCCACGCCACGCACCCCGTCCGTTCCAAAGTATTTTCTCTTTTTTGCAGCCATGAAGCTGCGCCCATAACGCGGATGCGCCACCGATTCAACTGCAACCATCAACCATCAATCATCAATCATCCTCACTGTCCGATGCGCGGCAGCAATGGCGTCGGCGTCGGCGGACTATCCGGAACCGGCAATGTCTGCATCGGCCATCCCGCAGGCATCTCCGGCTTCCTCGTCGGACCCTTGCCGCGATTGATCTCCTCCGACACCACCCACCACAGCAACATCGCCAGCACCAGGCAGATCAGTTTCGCCTCCCAGTCATGGGTGATCAGCCGCTTCCATTTCGATTCCGTCGACATCACTTCGCCCCCTCCTCGCTATCCGCGTCTTCATCATCCCCAAACATCAGGATCTGCTGCAACCGCGACTTCAGTTTGTTCAACTCAAGATCGTGCTCCAGCTTCCCGCGATAACACATCGACAACGCACCTGTCTCCTCGCTTACAATCAGCGCCACCGCATCCGACTCCTCGGAAACCCCCAGGCCAGCTCGGTGCCGCAAGCCAATGCTCCGATCCGACATCTCCTTCTGGCTCACCGGAAACACACATCCCGCCGCCACGATCCGCCCCTGCTCCACGATCATCCCCCCATCATGCAACGCCGTCTTGGGGAAAAACACCGTCCGGATCAGCTCCGACGACAACTTCGCATCCATCATCACGCCGCTCTCCGCAAACTGCTTCAAATCGATCCCCCGCTGCAACGCAAACAAAGCCCCATGCCGCTTGTGCGAAAGCTCCACCATCGTCTCCAACAGCAAATCCACATTCGCCGCCTCCGCCGAGTTCAGCGAAAAAAATCGGTGCGACCCCAGCTCCGCCAATACCCTTCGCAACTCCGGCTGGAAAATCACCACCAAGCCCACCGCCAGAAACACCGAGAAATGGCTCAACAACCAGTTCATCACATCCAGCTCCAATAGCTGCGAAATCAACGTCAGCCCCAGCATCAAAGTCAGCAACCCCGTCAGAATGCGCGCGCCACGAGTCGCTTTCAGAAACCGGTAGCCCTGATACAATAGCACCGCCAGAATCAGGATCTCAATCCCGTCCTTCCAATGCAATGTAATGAACTCCCACATGGTTTTCCCCAACCTAGCCAGTCACTGGGAATACGCAACCATGCGGAATCAAAATGGCAGCGCCTTATCCGTCGCTCGATCCTCACGATGAACGCGATCGCCCCGCTCGCTGCCCTCTGCCTGATCCTCACCGGGCACCCCTGGCTCGCCCTCGCCACGCTCGTCACCGCCCACTCCCTCTTTCTCATCCCCACCCTCATTCCCCAAAATGCCTGGTGCGGCCCCGTCCTCACCCAACTCCCCGCCTCCACCTCCGGCTTTGTCTGGATCACCATCGACGACGGACCCGATCCCATCGACACCCCCATCCTGCTCGACCTCCTCGATACTCATCACGCCAAAGCCACCTTCTTCTTTATCGGTGCCAAAGCCCGACAATACCCCCACCTCGTTGAAGAAGTCATTCGTCGTGGCCACACCCTCGGCAACCACACCATGACCCATCCCCAATACTGGTTCTGGTGTTATCCACCTCATCTCCTCCGCCGCGAAATCATCGACTGCCAAAAAACGCTCACCGCCCTCGCCCCCGATCATCCCCCATCTTTCTTCCGCGCCCCCGCCGGATTCAAAAACCCCTTCATCCACGCCATCCTCAAACAACAAAACCTCACCCTCGCCTGCTGGAACGCCCGCGGTCTCGACGGCACCGAACGCGACCCCGACAAAATCCTCACCCGACTCAAATCCCAAATTCGTCCCAGCTCCATCATCCTCCTTCACGAATCCCGCCTCGACCTTGATGGCAATCGCCTCGCCCCCAACGTTCTCGCACAACTTTTGAAGCATCTAAAAGACCAAAAACTCCTGTCGCAATTGCCCGCTTCATAAGCATCCAAAAAGAATCCCAACCATCCAACGGGAAGATTCCTTAAAGTGAAATTCATCTCACATTTTCCAGCCCAGGGTTCTTGAACCCTGGGTCATCATTCTCACCATCATCCGCAATCCATCGGGGATATGTTCATCGGCCACTGAATCCCAGGGTTGTATCGAACCCTGGGCTCAATTACACAACCCCTTCGGACTTCATCTCGAACCTTAGACTTGGCGACTTGACTTCATTTGGACGCTTTATAGGCCGCCGTCACCGCAATGCCGGGCCAGCCGGGGATTTGCCTGACGCCATCCTCACCCCGCCGAACAATTCGCGTCCGGCGAAACATCGTGTCGTTCTTCGCGATGATCTGCTCGAACTCTTGATCCGTTTGGGTAAAACCCTTGGAACGCAAATAGACGAACGACCTCGGACTGATTTGAAGTTCAGTCACCAACCGACCGAGCAGGGCTTTTTGTTGCCCCACCCCCTCCGTGCCGTCAGACTTCTGCTCCGCTTGAATCGGCGAAGTAGAGGCAACTGACACCAATAACATCAGCATCAGTGAACTGAGCCCCACCACAATAGGGCGTTGAATGCTTGAATGTTTTGCCCTCGAAAATGTTTTATTCATAGGTCTGCTAATCTTGGTTTCAGCATTTTCCCACAAATGCTCATCTCCGTCTACAAAACGTTCGAACGATGCCACCATGCCTGTTGCCTCAAAAGTTTTGACACCGGGGGCGGGGTGGATGGGCGGAGGAAAAAAGGTCGTTGACTCAAAAAGGATGACACCGGCAACCCATACCCATGCCGATGAGTCAAAAAGTCCGAGAAGAA
>NZ_VAUV01000028.1 GCF_005780165.1 Phragmitibacter flavus
TCAGGAAGAAAGTGCCGCAGCACCTCCCACTCATCCTCGACCAAAGTTCGCGGTTGCATCAGCCAACATAGCCAGCTCAATGCATACTTCAACCTTTAGGTATATGCTTATGGGCTGCAAGCCTGTGGGTGCGGCAGACATCCTGTCTGCCGGGATCGGGAACTTCAGCGCGGAGCGGTCACATAAACTTCCAGACTGTGCCGTCGAGCAGGCATCCTGCCTGCCCATCCAATCCAAACACAATTTACAGCTTCGTGATCCGAATATTGCGGAACCACACCTTGTCATTGTGATCCTGCAAAAGGATGTGCCCTTTGCCTGCGGCAAATCCCTCAATCCCCTTGAACTTGCTCGCTGCAATGTGCGCCTTCCAGTCTTCGCTCTGAGTGTCCGCCTCCGCCACCAGAACCCCATTCAAGAAATGCTGCACCTTGCCGCCCTTGGCCACCACCTTGCTCGTGTTCCATTCGCCCACAGCATTGATCGGCTTGTCTTTTGCAGCAGGCTTGATGTCATAAAAACCGCCCGTCTTGCGATTGCCTTCAATCCCCTTCGCGCCGTCGGGATGTTTGTCGTCATCAAGAATTTGATACTCCACCCCCAGCCAGCCTTTGCCCTTGATCTCCTCAAGCCAGTATTTCACGCCGCTGTTGCCTGCCTCTGAAATCTTCCAGTCCCACTCCAGCTCAAAATCGCTGTAGGTCTCTTTCGACTTCAAGTCCCCACCTTTGTCTTCCCGACTCAAAATCCCATCCTTCTCCACCCAACCAGCCCCCGGTGCTTCACCTTTCAAACTGGTGAAGTCTTTCAGCGTCAACGTAACTGGTTCGGCAGCATAAACGGCGGCACCAACAAAAAGGAAAGCAAGGGAGCGTAGCAACATGGTCTTGATTAGAAGACCAAAACAACGCCCGCGACCAGCAAAAACTTACGGCGCTTTTGCTTCAGCCCGGCTAAACCACATCATGTGTTGCCACGGCAATTCGTTAAACTCCTTCGTTAATTGATAGCCATTGGCCGTCAGTTCCTTCAAAATCTGCTCTTTGCTCATCTTGTGCTCCGGCTTGATCGGCACCGACTCATCCTCGGCACGATACTCCACCAACACCAAACTTCCCCCTGGTTTGAGCGCCCTGTGCAGCGCCTTCAACATGTGCTCCGGATGCGAAAATTCGTGATACACATCCACCATTAAAATCATATCAAAGGTGTCTGCAGGCAGCTTTGGATCATGGACCGCCCCGAGCACCGGCACAAAATTTTTCACCTCCAGCTTTTTCGCCCTTTCCTCCAGCATGTCCAGATAAGGCTCCTGAATTTCTACTCCATAAACCTTGCCTTCAGGTGCCACGGACATCGCCATCGGAAAAGTATGATACCCGTTCCCACAGCCCAAATCGCAAACCATCATCCCCGGTTTCAGCTCCAGTTTCTCACGCATCAACGTCGCCGCCTCTTCGCGATCGCGCTTGTGCCTGACCAACCAGCTCGCGCCGGTAAAATGCATCGTCTGCGCAACCGTCCTGCCCATGTAAACGTCCACCGGCGGCGGAATTTCCTCGGCAATGGCCACCATCGATCCCGCCAGGGCGAACCATCCCAACATCCAACTTGATCTCTTGAAAGTGAACCGGTGCATGGTTGACCATTACGCCACAGCCTCTGCAAAACCTCCACAAAAAACCTTTGAACAAAAACAACACCTGCCACGTCACACGAAACAGCCATTGACTTTGTCGCATCCTGCGCTGTCTTCAACTGCGGCCATGTCCACCTTCACCAAATCACTGTTTGCCAGCCTGACGATCGTTCTGATCATCGGCGCGCAGTTGTTTGGAATGAGTGCTGGTTTCATCTGTGAATGCCACGATGAACCATTGATCACTGCCGCCGCCCACTGCCATGGCGAGTCCCACTCTCACGCCGATTCCTGCGACAGTGAAGAAGATGCCCACAATCATCCAGTTACCGAGCACGAACCCAATGAGGCTGATCTTCAAGTCTCAACGATCGCCCATGCTCCCGCAGCACCGGTTCCCTTCGTTGCCATCTTGAGCGTCGATGCAATGAAGTTTATCTCGGCGCATCCGCCGATCCCTTCTTCCCCTCCCCTTCGATTTGACCGACCTCCGATTCCGCCCTCCAATGCGCAGTTGGTGACCCATTGCATGGTCATTTTGGTGTGATCCGCTTGGCGGCACGTTCCGCCTTTTCCATTCGATCACCCGCTCGCGACTCCGACCTGTCGCAGTCCATCCATGCTATCTCATGTCAATATTCCGCCTCACCCTCCTCTGCTCCCTTCTCGTCGGCTCCGCTTCCGCCGCCAACCTCAACCTGTCTCTGGGCGACATCCCCAGGCGCATCACTGACCACAACCCGGCACTCGCCGCGGCCCGACTCACCATCGACGAAGCCAAAGCCCGGGTGCTTGGTTCCGGCCGACTTTCCAATCCCGAACTAGGCCTCGGTTTCAATCACGACTCCCGCTTCCGAGAAGGCACCATCAGCACCTCCCTCTCGCAACGATTCCCACTCACTTCTCGACTTCGGTTAGAGAAAAACCTTTCTCAGAAACTCGTCGCCGCCGCCGAACTTGAAGTTCTAGACACCACCCGCAAAATGATCGCCGAAGCCCAGTCGCTGGCGGTGCAGCTTCTCTCGCTTGATCAACAACAAACCCTTCGCCAGCAACAACTCGAACTGGCCAAAGAACTCTCCCAGTTCGCCAGCGATCGAGCCAGCAAAGGCGAAATTTCTCCTCTCGATGCCGCACAGGCTCAAGTCGACAGCCAGCGCCTCATCCTCGAATCCCGCAAACTGTCAGCCAACCGCGTCAACCTCCTCGGACAGCTCAAGCCCACTCTCGGACTCGCCCCCACCGACACGCTCACCATCAGCGGCGATCTTCCTGCCGTCGTCTTGCCTGCGAAACGCGGCGGCCAGCAGCGCCCCGATTATCAGCTGCATCTGCTCCGCGAAGACGCTGCCCTCAAGGAAATCGACCTGGCCAGGTCAAAAAAATGGGAGGACATCGAAGCCGGACTTCTCTGGGAAGGTGAACGCGCTGAAGATGCCCCCGATGGACTCAGCCGCACTGGATTCATCGGATTCCAACTCAGCATTCCACTTCCCTTCTGGAATCGCAATCAAGGTGAAATTGCCGAAAAAAATGCCAGTGCCATCCGCTCCAAACTGGAAACCAAAGCTCTCAACTCCACCATCAATCACGAGCTAAGCGCCCTCCGTGACGAGATGCAGGCCTACGCTCATCTCGCCAAGGAGACCAAAGAACAACTCCTCCCACTCGTCATTGAACAAGCCGACCGCATCGACCAAGCCTATCAAACGGGTCAGACCGACCTCATCACGGTCCTTCAAGTTCGCGATCAGCGTCTCCAACTCGAAGTTGCCGTCCTCGAAGCCCAACGCGACTTCCACCTGGCCCGCATCCGTTACGAAGCCGCCTCCGCCCAACACGTTCCTGCTTCATCCAAGTAACCCGACTTCCCATGCTCTACCTCATCACCAAAGCCTTGCTCAGCGGTGCCATCATCGTGGCCATCTCCGAGATCGCCAAACGCAACAACTCCTTGGCGACCGTCATCCACTCCCTCCCCCTCACCTCCCTGCTCGCCTTCATCTGGATCTACAGCGAAACCAAAGACGCCGCCCTCATCGGCCGCCACGCCTACGGCACCTTCTGGTTCGTCCTTCCCACCCTGCCCATGTTCCTCGTCATGCCATGGCTAATCAGCAAACTCGGCGGCTTCTGGCCAGCGCTCGGCGTGGGCATCGTCATTACCGTCAGCCTCTACATCCTCACCATGCGACTGCTTGAAGTGGCCGGTGTAAAACTTTGATTTACTACTCATGAAACACTCTTTCATCCCATTGATTCTCATCTCCCTCCTGGCCTCCGCCAGCGGCCAGGAAACCGAGGACGGCCATGACCATGACGAGGACCATGATCACGCCTCTGCCAACATCGTTGTCCTCGACGAGATCGGCGTCAAAAACCTGCGCATCGAGACCGTCGAAGCCACCGAGACCGCCTTCGAACAAACCGTGTTCGCCCTCGGCCACATCGAAATCCTGCCCGGCAAAAAAGCCATCGTCAGCAGTCGCATTCCCGGTCGCGCCTACTCCGTGCTTGCCCTGCCCGATCAACAGGTTTCCCAAGGAGAGGAACTCATGTGGGTCGAAAGCCGCCAGCCTGGAGATCCCCCCCCCACCATCATGCTCGAGGCCCCCATGGACGGACTCATTGCCAAAGTGAACATCGCCATCGGTCAACCCATCGAACCCACCCAGGAACTCATCGAAATCGTCAACCTCGAAACCGTCGAAGCCGCCGCCCAGGTCCCCCAGCACCTCGCCGCTCAGCTCAAAGTTGGACAACCCGCCAAAATCCGCATTCAGGGCTTTCCCGAAAAAACCTTCGAAGCCACCCTCGCCCATCTCGGTGCCTACGCCGATGAAGAAACCGGCACCATCGAAGCCGCCTTCCACGTGCCCAATCCCGACCTCCTGCTCCGCCCCGGCATGCGTGCCGAGTTCAGCATCATCGTCAACAAGCGCGAAAACGTCATGACGGTCCCCCGCTCCGCCCTGCAAGGCGACGCCATCAGCCGGCACGTTTACGTCAAAGACTTCGACCTCCCCAACGCCTTCATCAAAACCCCTGTTGAAATCGGCGAAATGAATCAGGACGTCGTCGAAATTTTCAGCGGACTCTTCCCCGCCGATGAAGTCGTCTCGAGAGGTGCCTATCCCCTCGCATTTGCCGGAGGCGGCACCATGAGCCTGAAAGAAGCACTCGACGCTGCCCACGGTCATGAACACAACGAAGACGGCTCCGAAAAGACCGCCGATCAAACCGCCGCCGAAAGTGGCCATGACCACGGAGAATCCAACACCTTCACCCCCCTCACCCTCTTCTTTGCGGCCACCACCGCCATCTTGTTGGTCCTTCTGCTCATCTCCGCTGCCAGAACCACCAAATGAACCGCTCTTCACTCATCGCTCCGAAATTGGGGAGCACACGCATCTTGCGTGTCGTTCTCCGCATCTTGCGGAGAACCCAAACGTCTGCACGCTTTAAAACTTTGACGCCATCCACATATCTTCGGCGCACCACCCCCCCGTGTTTTAGGCAGGATGCCCAAAACGACACGCAAGATGCGTGTGCTCCCCTGATCACTACCGCCTCCCTTACCGCCTAAACCCACTTCTCATGCTCGACAAGCTCATCCATTGGTCCCTGCACCACCGCGCCCTCGTCATCGTCATCGCGCTGATCCTCCTGATCAGCGGCGCTCAAACGCTGCGTAATCTCCCCGTTGAAGTCCTTCCCGACCTCACCAAACCCACCGTCACCATCCTTACCGAAGCCCCCGGTCTCGCTCCTGAAGAAGTCGAAACCCTCGTCACCCAACCTATCGAAACCGCCCTCATGGGCATCGGCGGACTCAACCGTCTTCGCTCCACTTCCGACATCTCCCTCTCCCTCGTCTTCGCTGAATTCGACTGGGGTTCCGACATCTACCAAGCCCGTCAATTTGTCCAAGAACGTCTCCAGGGTGTGCGCGGTTCCCTGCCTCCCGGCGTTGAACCCTACCTTACCCCGGTCACCTCCCTCATGGGCGAAATCTTGCTCATCGGTTTGCGCAGCACCGACGCGAAACTCGACCCCATGGAAGTCCGCTCCTTGGCCGACTGGACCGTTCGCCGCCGACTCCAAACCATCCCGGGCATTGCCGAAGTCCTCAATCAGGGCGGAGGCGTCCGCCAAGCCCAAATTCAGCCCGATCCCCGCCGCATGCAGGCCCTCGGCATCACCCTTGACGAACTCAAAACTGCCGCCCAACAAGCCGCCAGCAACACCACCGGCGGCTTCCTCGGCAGCGGCTCCCAGGAAATCATGGTCCGCAATCTGGCCATGACCACCACTCTCACCGACCTGTCCGGCACCGTCATCAAATCCGTCAAACAACAACCCATCACCATCGCCGACGTCGCCACCGTTGTCTGGGCCGCCGAACCCATGCGCGGCGACGCCAGCGTCAACAGCACCCCCGGCGTCATCATGAGCGTCATCAAAGCCCCCGGCTTCGACACCCTCAAACTCACCGAACAAATCGAGGCCGCCATCGACCAACTCCGCCCAACGCTCCCCAAAGGCGTCGAAGCCACCGTCCTTTTCCGTCAGGGCGACTTCATCAACCGCTCCATCAGCAACCTCAGCGAAGCCATCCGCGATGGGGCCATCATGGTCACCATCGTCCTCTTCCTTTTTCTGCTCAATCTCCGCACCACCTTCATCACCCTGATGGCCATGCCCCTCAGCTTCGCCATCACCCTCATCACCTTCAAATGGTTCGGACTCAGCGTCAACAGCATGACCCTCGGCGGCCTTGCCGTCGCCATCGGCATGGTCGTCGATGACGCCATCGTCGACGTCGAAAACGTCTTCCGCCGGCTTAAAGAAAACGCCCTGCTTCCCACCCCGCGACCCAAGCTCGACGTCATCGCCTCTGCCTCCAGTGAAGTCCGTCACTCCATCCTCTACGCCACCATCCTCATCATCCTCGTCTTCCTCCCCCTGCTTGGACTCAGTGGCGTCGAAGGCCGACTCTTCAGCCCCATCGCCATCGCCACCATCGTCAGCATGGTCGCCTCGTTTGTCGTTTCCCTCACCGCCATCCCCGTTCTCTGCTCGCTGCTCATGCGCATCAAATCCGCGAAAACCGTCGAGCACAAAGACGGCTTCATCGTGCGGAGCTTAAAATCCCTCCTCAAAAACACCCTCCTGCGCATCAGCCTCACCCAACCCACCCTTGTCCTCGTCATCGCCGGTTTCATGCTCAGCGCCGCCCTCATGCTCTATCCATTGATGGGCAAGGACTTCCTCCCCGCCTTTCACGAAGAGACCGTCATCGTCACCACCGCCGCAGCACCAGGAACTTCTCTCCCCGAAATGCAGAGACTTTCTGACGCCATCGAATCACAACTAAAACTCGTCCCCGAAATCCATAACGTCGGTCGCCGCATCGGTCGCGCCGAACGCAGCGACCACGTTGTCCCGCTCTCCAATGTCGAGTTCGACATCGACTTCAAAAAAGACGTGAGCACCCGCAGCAACGCCGAAATTCTCGAAGACATCCGCATTCGCATTCGCACCGTCCCCGGCTCCTTCAGCATCCTTTCCGGACCCCTCGCCCACCGCATCAGCCACCTCCTCAGCGGCGTCACCGCCCCCGTCGCCATCAAAATCTTTGGTCCCGATCTCGACAAGCTCAGCCAACTCGGCACCCGAGTTCAATCCATCGCGAAAACCATCCCCGGACTTCAGGACGCCAAGCTCGACCAGCAAGCCTCCATCCCCCAGCTCCGCATCGAAATCGATCGCGAACGTGCCAGCGCCTACGGCATCACGCCCGGAGCCCTCAACGAATCCCTTTCCACCCTCCTCGGCGGTGACTCCATCGCCCAACTTCGCGAAGAACAACGCAGCATCGACCTCAGCATCCGCCTCCCCATCGAGTGGCGCGAAGACCCCACCAAACTCCGCGAACTCCCCATCCCCACCGCCGGCGGACGCCAAATCCCCCTCCACCTCATCGCCAACCTCCACGAAGCCAAAGGCCCCAACAACATCTCCCGCGAAAATACCCAGCGTCGCTTCATCGTCTCCATCTCCCCCACCGAGCGAGACGCCGGCGGTCTGGTCCGCGAGCTTCAACAAAAAGTCGCCGAACAACTCAACCTCCCCGCCGGGTATTTCATCAGCTACGAAGGCGAATTTCAGGCCGAACAAGCCGCCACCCTACGCATCCTCCTCCTCTTCAGCCTCGTCCTCGTCGTCATCGTCATGCTGCTCTGGAGCTACTTCCGCAGCCTCGTCCTCGCCCTGCAAGTTCTCGTCAACCTGCCCCTAGCGCTCATGGGCAGCCTCACCCTCACCTGGCTGCTCATCGACAACATCAACATCGCCACCCTCGTCGGTTTCATCGCCGTTGGCGGTGTCGCCGCCCGCAACGGCATCATGATGATCTCCCATTATCTCCACCTCATGAAGCACGAAGGCGAGACGTTCAGCCGAGAAATGATCGAACGCGGCACCCTCGAACGCGTCGTCCCCGTCACCATGACCGCCCTCTCCGCCGGTATTGCCCTCATTCCTTTCGTCCTCGCCGCCGGTGAACCGGGCAAGGAAATCCTCAACCCGGTAGCCGTCTGCATCGTCGGCGGCCTCGTCACCAGCACCCTCCTCGATTTCGCGGTCACCCCAGCCATCTTCAACCTCATCGGACGCAAAGCCGCGTTGCGCTCCATTGAACTAAATGCCCCCGCCGCTCATTAATCATGAATAACTCAGTGCCAACCTTGTCCAAACTAAATCAAACCAAACACACCCACCCTATGAAATCCACCATCCTCACCCTTGGCCTGCTTGTTGCCAGCCTCAGCTTCAGCAACGCGGCAGACAAAAAGCATGACCACGATCACGACCACGATCACAAACATGAGGCCGAAGTGGGTCCCACCGGTGGACGAATCCTGCACGAAGTTGATCCTCATGCCGAATTCTTCGTCAACAAGGACAAGAAAATTGAAATCCGCTTCCTCAACGACAAAGACAAAGTCGTCGCCCCCACCACCCAAGTTGTGACCGTCACCACCGGAACCCGCAAGAAGCCGGTCAAGTTGACTTTTGTCAAAGACGGCGAAAAACTCGTCTCTGAACAAACCATCCCCGACGGCAACAATAATCCGACGGTCGTGCAAATCCGCTCCAATGCCGAAGCCAAGGCCGTCACCGAAAAATTTAACCTCAATCTCGACAAGTGCCCCACCTCCGGCCATCCCGAATACGCCCTCGGCGACCACAGTCACGATCACGACCATAAGCACTAGTCTTACCTTCCAACACACCGCGACGAGTGGTCATCGTCGCGGTGCCAAGCCTATTGCAAGAAGCCACCGAGTCCGATACACTGAAGCTTCGATTACGCCCCCATTTTCCGCGAATGCTCAGCACCCAAGATCCACACCTCCAGCAAAAAAAACCGTTTCTGCTTTGGCGTCCCTTTGTCGCCTTCTGGCACTGGATGTTTCCGCCCACGCTGGCCGATCTTGACCGCCAGAGCAACACCGCCCGGGTCGTTGCCGGGTCCCTCATCATCGCCTTCAGCATCGGCCTCGTCGTCTTTGTCGTCATGAACGCCGGCAACTGGCACGGCCTTTACCAAAATCATCGCTCCGAATCTCTCGTCGAACGCTCCAAGGCCATGGAGGCTGAGAAAAAGTATGTCGACGCCCTCAACCTCGCCAACCAAGCCTTTCAGCTTTCGCCTGAGAATCCCAACGCCATCCGTTCCCTCGCCCGATTCGCCACCATGATGAAACGCAATGAAGCCCGTTTCCTCTGGGACAAGCTGCGTGACTCCGGCGAAATGACGCTTGACGACCAGATTCTTGAAATCCGCGCCATGTCCAACTTGCGTGAAGACAAGTCTGCCGCCGAAAGCATCCAACAGCTTCTCGCCAACAATGCCCCCACCCGGGAACTTGTGGAAGTGGCCGACCAGGTCATGTCCAACACCGGACAAAAAATGCAGCTCATTGAAGTGCTCAAGACCTATGTCGAGGCCCATCCCGACGACCTCCGCACCCAACTCGTGCTGTCCGTCCGCCAGATTCAATTTGGTGATGCATCAGACAAAACCATGGCCATTGAGCGTCTCTGGAAACTGGCGGAGAGCCAGGAGGAAACCGGGCTCAAAGCCATCGAGTTCCTCGACAACCTCAAACTGACCTCGAACTCCGACATCGAACGCCTCATCACCCTTCTCGAAAAACATCCCCTGGCCGAAGAAGAGCACCGCGTTGCCGCGCTCCGCCGACTCGCCAACCTCTACCCAGAGCGCAAATCACAAATCATCGACGACGCGATGAAGTCACGCGCCAACACCAAACGCGAAGATCTGGTGCCTCTGGCCCGTTGGATCACCATCGAATCTCAAAAGGAACACTCCTACGCCGAGAAACTACTCGACTTCCTACGTGAAGATCAGGTCATTGACTACATCCCGCTTCTGGAAAACTACCTGAACGCGCTGACCGTGCTCAACCGACACGACGCCCTCGAACGCCTCATCAAGGACCCGCGCACCCGCTTGACCCAAGCACAAAAATCTTTTTACCTCATGCATCTCGCCTATATCAAGGGCGTGCGAGAAGAAGCACTGAATGAAAAAATGGTCGACGCCCTGCTCGCCGCGCAAAATGAACGCCGCGCCGATCTGGTCATGAAAATTGCAGGCTATGCAGAAGTCCGTGGCCACCCGCTTGCCGCTGAACAGGCCTTTCGCGCCGCCACCACCTACAATCACCTTGAGCGCGACGCCTATGACGGCTTGCTGCGCCTCACCTACCAAAACGGCAACTCGAAAGGCTTCATGGATGCTTCAGGCGAAACCGCACGGCGCTGGCCCGACAACCAGTTCTTTCTGGAGCGGGTCACCTATGCTTCACTGCTCTCCGGCATTGAAATGGAAGGCGCCATCAAACAGGCACAAAAACTCATTGATGCTCGCCCCGATGATTCCCAGCGCAAACTCATCATGGCCCTGGCCCTCGCCCGCCAGATGGACCCCAAGAGCGCCACCCGCTATCTCGAACGCATCAACCTCAGCGATCTCTCACTCGGCCAGGGTGCCGTTCTGTGCGGCATCATGAAGGCCGCAGGCATCGACACCCAGGCCCGGAGTATTGCCAATCAGATCCCCGAAAAGTCCACCATGCTCCCTGAAGAACAACGCTTCTTGCAGCTCGCTCGAAACTGACGGTTCTAACCCGACTTGCCGAATGGCCGGTCGGCGTGGCTCAACTCTCGACCGCCATGGCGGGCAAACGCAACTCCAACGGCACCAGGCAATCCACTGCATTGCGCAGCAACCGCAGCCCCGCTTGCTGGCTCTTCTCCGGGTGAAACTGCACCGCCAACAAGTTTTCCGCTGCGATGCCACTGGCAAAAGGTGACATGTAATCCGTCTCACACGCCACCAGATTTCGATCCTCCGGCTGCGGATAAAACGAGTGCACAAAATAAAACGTCTCTCCCACCTCCATTCCCGCCCACGCCGGGTTCTCTGGGTTGGTAAACTTTACCCCGTTCCATCCCATGTGCGGAATCTTAAACCCCGCCTGCTTCGAAAACCGGCGCACCTGACCCCGAAAAACCCCCAATCCCTCAACTCCCGGACTTTCTTCGCTCCCCTCAAACAGCAACTGGTAACCCAGGCAAATCCCAAAATAAGGGCGCTTCTGCTCCAGCCAAACCTTCAATGGCACCCACAGATTGGCCGCCTGAAGCTGCTTCACCGAATCTCCAAAAGATCCCTGCCCAGGAAAAACCAGCAAATCAAGATTGGCAAATTGACCAGGACTGCGCACCAACTCAGCCTCATGTCCAATCGCAACAAAAGCATTGACCACACTGCGCAAGTTGCCCGCGCCATAGTCGAGGATCCCTATCTTGATGTCTGCCATGATCACTAATTCCAGAAAAAATTACAGCACGTTCTTGGTGCTTGGAACGCCCGTCACCCTTGGATCAATACGAGTCGCCTGATCCAATGCGCGCGCGATTCCCTTAAAAATTGCCTCCGCCATGTGGTGAGCATCTTTGCCATAACGAATCTCCACATGAACGTTCGCCATCAAGGCGTTGGCAAATCCGCGCACGAACTCTTCAACCAGTTGGAAATGAAAGGCCTGACCAATCGTGTCCACCCGCTCCGGCGCGATGAACACCACAAACGGTCTCCCGCTCAGATCGATCGCCACCTGCGCCAGGGTCTCATCCATCGGCAGCAACGAGGAGCCATAACGTGTGATGCCCTTCTTCGAACCCAGCGCCTCACGAAATGCCTGCCCCAGCACAATGCCGGTGTCTTCCACCGTGTGGTGATAGTCCACTTCGATGTCTCCAATCACCTTCACTTGAAGATCAAACAGTCCATGTTTGGAAAACAAGATCAGCATGTGGTCAAAGAATGCCACTCCGGTATCGATCTCTGATTTGCCTGACCCGTCGACATTCACTGAGATCGAGATGTCGGTCTCGGCGGTTTTACGATCAATCTTCGAGGTGCGGGAATCACTCATGGCAGCGTCATCCAATAACCCCCATCCCAGCGTTGCGTCAACCGCCGCCGGGACAAAGTGCAAAAAAATGCGGCACGCCCTAGTTGGCATGCCGCATTCAAAACGATCTGGAGAATTTGCAATGCTCCTACCGCATGAGATTACTCACCCTCTTTGGGCTTTTTCTTCCCAAGGACAAACGAAACGAGAAGGATGACAATCAAAACCGCACCGATGTAGGGGATGTAATCGGTCAGCGAACTGCCCCCATCCTCTTGCACCTGCATCTTTGGACCGGATTTTTCTCCATCCGCTTTGTCCGTCTTGCCCTCATCGCCAGTCTCTTCGTCAGTTTTTTTCTTGTCCTTCTTGTTCTGAGCCTCAAGCAGGGCCTTGGCCAGCGCATTTTGTTGGTCCGCCGCCTCGGGTTCACCTTCTTCACCCATCGATTGGGTGGTCTGCGCCACCACCTTCGCTTCGGCATCGCGCTTGCTGCGTTCCTTCAATTCTGTCTCGATTTCCCTCGCCTTTTTTTCGAGGCTCGATACCGCCGTTTTGTTGATGGGGTTGCTCTTCTTCAACTCATCCAGTTGCTGCTTGGCAAGCACCACTTTTTCGTCCGCCAGATTGCGAAGAACACTGGTCAAAGTCTCGTTCTCTTCCTTCAATGCAACCACGTCAAGAATGCCCAGAGTCGTGCGTTCCTTGAGCACTAAAGCCAGCAACGACTTCATCGAAGCCGCATCATATTTGTAAAAACTCGGCCATTTCACCTTGTTCTTCTTATCAGCCGCCGCCTGCGCTTTGAATGCCGCAATCTCGGAATCCACCGCAAACTTGGTGGCCTGCGCATCAGGTCCGGCAAGGGACTTCAGCCCGTTTGCCCGACGCTCGGAAAGAATCGGCTCCTCGGCGAGCATCGCATTCAGTTGCTTCGTAAAGCCATCAAGAATCTCAATCGCCTCTGAAACCGCATCCACATAAGACAGGGAAGCCGGATACTGGGTCTGCAAGTCATGGAACAAACGCATCGCCTCCAGATAACGGGTCTCCGTGTTCTCAGCAGCCTTTTGATTCATCGTGTAACGGATCCGGTAAGCCTCAATGTTGTAACCATCACGAAGCACGTCTTCCTTCGACAACCATTTGCCGTTCATTTTCAACTCACCCTCGCTCACACGCTCCTTCTCCTCGCTCAGCGATTCAATGATCTTTTCCGCCTCCTCCGCTTCCGGAGTGCCGGGATATTTGTTCACAAAACTCCGCACCTGATCCTGAATGATGCGCTCGTAGTCTGCGGCACTCAAAAGGTCTTTGGTCGGCAAAATTTCACTCAACTTGCGCTCTGCAAACTCGGCCTGTGAAGGCGTCAGACGAATCAACTCCTGGATGTCAGACTTGCTGACAACACGGGTGTCGCGTGTGTTGGGCGTCGGCCGGTATTCCATCGTGACGCTGGTGGCGTCTTCACTGATGACTTTCCCCTCGTAACGCTGACCAGATTTCAGCACCACCACATCGCCACGCACGGTGCTGCCACACAGCAAGGCGGTGAAAATGAACACGGTCGGGAAAAAGCAACGTCGCAATGGTTTCATGGGTGATGATATGGCTCTAATTAATTTTTGGATAGGAGCCGTTAGGATAAGGCGATTTTGCTTCGAGAGTAAAGCATTTTGCAATCGTTAGGGTGTCGAACCTGCGCTCTTCATCCGTAAACAGGCCACTCCACGCGCCGCAGAGACGATCGTATCCGTAACTGGGGACGGCTCTCCCGCGACAAACGACGGCTCCAGTGTCGTGTCAAAAACCAGCTCCCACACGTCTCCCTCGGGCAGTGGGAAAATGACATCTTCGGCACTTCCATTGAACAGCAGCATCATCGGAACCTCCCCGGCGGTCGTCGGACCATACAATCCTGCAAAAAATTGGGTCTGGGGATCATGCCATGATTCCTGGGTCATCGGCAACCCATGCAGATTGAACCAGGCAATGTCCCGCGACCCGGTCGCCGCATCCACCGCCCCAGAAAAATACTTGGCACGACGCAAAGCCGGGTGGCTGCGACGAAACGCCGCCATGTCCTTCATGAACGCCACCAACGACTCCGCATCCTTCGAAGGGCCCCAATCCATCCAACTGATCTCGTTGTCCTGGCAATACGCGTTGTTGTTGCCTTTCTGGGTCCGCCAGCGCTCGTCCCCAGCATTGATGAACGGCACACCAACCGAACACAACGTCGTCGCCAGCATGGCACGCGTCAGTTTCCTTCGCAGCGCATTGATCGCAACATCCTCCGTCTCACCTTCGATACCTGCATTCCAGGAATGATTGTTGTTGTCTCCGTCATTGTTGTTTTCCCCGTTCGCCGCGTTGTGCTTGCCGTTGTAGGTCCACAAATCCCGCAAGGTAAACCCATCGTGTGATGTGATAAAATTCACACTCGCCAACGGACCACGACCGCCCGGTCCAAAAATATCCTGACTTCCACACAGACGTTTGGCAAACGCCGCCGTGCTGTTCGCATCGCCACACCAGTATTTTCTCACGCTGTCCCGATACCGACCATTTAGCTCATGCCAGGGTTTGGGAAACCCTCCCACCTGATACCCGTCTGGACCAATATCCCAGGGCTCAGCAATCATCTTCACCTTGTTCAACACCGGGTCCTGACTGATCGCCAGGAAAAAGGCCGCATCCCGGTTAAACCGGTCCCCATTCCGCCCGAGAGTTGCCCCGAGATCAAACCGAAATCCATCCACATGCATCTCCTGCACCCAGTAACGCAGACTGTCCATGATCAGCCGCAAAGCAGGCGAAGACGCTGCATTCACCGTGTTCCCCGTGCCGGTGTAATTTACGGTGCGCCGATCCCCGTTCAACAGGTAGTAGCTCGGGTTGTCGATCCCGCGCAGGAAAATCAGCGGACCATTCTCATCCCCCTCCGCCGTGTGATTGTAAACCACATCAAGAATCACCTCAATCCCCTCCCGGTGCATATCGCGCACCATTGTTTTGAACTCATTCACCAATTCCTGCGGATCTTTTGCCATCGCATATTCCGGGTGCGGTGCGAAAAAGCCCATGCTGTTGTAACCCCAATAATTCGTCAAATCCTTCGCCAGCAAAAACCCGTCATCCAAATGCTGGTGGACCGGTAGCAATTGCACCGCCGTCACTCCAATTTCCTTCAGGTATTGCACCGAGGCCGGATGTGCCAATCCCGCATAGGTTCCGCGCAGCTCACTCGGAACATCAGGATGCGACTTGGTGAACCCACGCACGTGAAGCTCATAGATCATTGTCTCCTCCCACGGCCGGCCCGGAGGTTTCACCCCCTGCCAGTCGAAAGCATCATCCACCACCACCGACTTCATCGCGTTCCGACCGTGATTCTGCCAGTCCGGACCCTGCTTGGGACTCAAATTTTGCATCAACGGATCCCACTCGTGACTCCCCTGAATGGCTTTGGCATACGGGTCCACCAGCAGCTTGCGCGGATTAAACCACCAACCCCACTGCGGTTTCCACTCTCCGTGCACCCGAAAACCATACAGTGCCCCGACCCCAATTCCTGGCACCACCACCCGCCAGACATCGTTCATGTCCCTCACCATTTGAACCCGACCAATCTCTCTTGACGGCTTCGCTACATCATAGAGACACAGTTCCACCTGCTCAGCGTGTTTCGAGTAAACTCCAAAATGAATCCCTCCCTCCGACAGCAAAGTTGCTCCCAGCGGAAAGTGCGCCAGCGAAGAAACAGGTCCATGAACCACTGGCAAAACTGCAGGAGGGGTCTCGATGTTATTCATTTAATAGTAGATCGTAAAACTTTAGGAAAACACACTAATTCAAATAATCATGAATCGTTAACACTCAGGATATTAAAATTATTTTGCACTTCAGACTCATATTTAATTATATTAAGTAAAATATCCATTTTACATTTTCGCATTAAAAACACTATGAAACAGTTAACATTGCTTATTTGATTGATGCTTAAATAATTAACATATATTGATATTTAATTTTTTGAAGTGCATGTGATGCGTCGAAAATGGATATTGCCCATTGTAAAGCACGGTCCGTGCCCCATGGGAAGCATTCCAGATAATCGAGACAAATCGGCACACGAGGTGACCGGTAACGACCATTTACTCGGGAGGCAATTTGCCGACGACACGTCGGCGCTCCATGGAGTGCCGACGTGTCGTCGGCAAAACCTGCTGCTACTCCTCCCCACCCGTCCCCTCCCCAAAAACAAACGCACCGCCAATTTCACGGCGGCGCGCTCATCAAAGTTCGAAGTCGGGCTCAGAACAAATCCTGTCACGACTTCAATCAGAGTCAGAGGTTCAAACCACCACGGCCGTTGCCTCAGCATTGACTGGCGGGAGAGATTCAGGCTCGGGCTCAGGCGGAACCGCGACCGGCTCAACCTTGGGCGAGACTTTTACAAACAACGGCAGGAAGTGATCCCAGCGATCCAGGATGTCCTTCGCCCGCGCGCTCTCGGTGCGCTCGAGATGTTGATAGATCAGTTGTTGCACCGTCTTGATGTCTTCGGCCTCCGTCACCGGACTGCCCTTGATCATCTCAGGATTGTGCAACTGCGGGAACATCCCCTGCTCATCAAGCAGGTAGGCAACCCCACCGCTCATCCCGGCACCGAAGTTTCTGCCGAAACTGCCAAGAACGAGCACCAGGCCATTGGTCATGTATTCGCAACCGTGATCGCCAATCCCTTCCACCACCGCCGTAACCCCGGAGTTCCGAACGCAGAAGCGCTCACCAGCCCGACCTGCCGCAAATAAACGACCACTGGTCGCCCCATACAGACAGGTGTTCCCCATGATGGAGTTCTCCCAAGTCTTGTAAGCCGCAGGCAGGCTCGGAGACGGTTTGATGATGATCTCACCACCGCACAGACCTTTGCCCACATAGTCATTCGCTTCTCCAGTCAGCTCCATTTTCACGCCGCCGCACACAAAAGTGCCAAAGCTCTGTCCGGCGCTACCTTCCAGATTGATCTCAATCGCGTCATCAGGAAGGCCATGGTTGCCGTGATGGAAAGCGATCTCACCCGACAGTTTGGTGCCGATGTTGCGGTCGGTGTTTTTCACTTTCAGATGGATCGGCTTGACCTTGCGTTTGTCAGTGATCGCAAACTGCGCATGCTGCAAAATCTTGTCATCCAGCGGATGCTGGTCGACACGGTCGTTGCTGTTCACCATCGCAATACGCGGCGCATCAGCTCCCAGTTCCTGACCCACATCACGCAACACACGGCTCAAATCGAGCATGTTTGCCTTTTTGTGATCAGGCACCTCCCGCTGACGCAGGAACTCGGGACGCCCAATCAAATCGTTCATCTTCGAAACCCCGAGGGACGCCATGATCTGACGCACCTCTTCAGCCACCGAGTTGAAGAAATTCACCACATGCTCCGGCTTGCCCTTGAACTTGCTGCGGAATTTGGGATCGGTCGTCGCCACCCCCACTGGGCAGTTGTTCAAGTGGCACTGGCGAACATACACGCACCCCAGCGCGATCAGGGCAATGGTGCCGAAGTTGTATTCTTCAGCACCAAGAATCGCCGCCATGGCAATATCGCGACCATTGCGCAAACCACCATCGGTCCGCAAGGTGACTTTTTCACGCAATCCATTGAGCATCAACACCTGCTGAGTCTCCGCAAGTCCCAATTCCCAAGGAAGGCCCGCATGTTTGATGCTGCTCAGCGGACTCGCCCCCGTGCCGCCATCGTGACCGGAAACAAGAATGATGTCCGCATTCGCCTTGGCCACACCGGCCGCCACGGTGCCAACTCCGCTCTCCGCCACCAGCTTCACGCAAACTCGAGCGCGAGGATTGACCTCCTTCAAGTCGTTGATGAGCTGCGCCAAATCTTCGATCGAATAAATGTCGTGGTGCGGCGGTGGGCTGATCAGCGTGACCCCAGGCTGCGTGTTGCGCAACCGGGCAATCAAACCATTCACCTTCATCGCCGGCAACTGACCACCTTCACCAGGCTTTGCGCCCTGGGCCATCTTGATCTCAAGCTCCCAAGCATTGGCGAGGTATTCCGCAGTCACGCCGAAACGACCGCTGGCCACCTGCTTGATTTTGCTCATCGCCCAATCACCGTTTTCATACGGTTTGAAGCGTTTTGGATCTTCGCCGCCTTCGCCTGAATCCGATTTGCCGCCGATGCTGTTCATGGCAATGGCCAGCGCCTCGTGCGCCTCAGGAGAAATCGCCCCAAGGGACATCGCCGCCGTGGTGAAACGACTGCGAATCTCTTCAATCGACTCCACTTCATCAATAGGAATCGGACCGTCTTCGCCGGGCACAAACTCCATCAAATCCTTCAACGCCACCGGCTTGTTCTGCAGCTGGGCATTGACATAAGCCTCGTAATCTTCCGACTTCCCGGATTTTACGAAGGTATGAAAATTTTTGATCACCGGTCCGGTCACTGCATGCATTTCGCCATCGCGACGCGGGCGGAAAAAGCCCGGATCCAACAGTTCAATGGCTCCGCTCTCCGGCACCGCATTGGCATAAGCCGCGCTGTGACGGGCAAGGCTTTCCTCAGCCACCTCACTAAAGCCAATCCCGCTGATCTGCGAAGGCGTGCCGGTAAAGCACTTGTCAATAAGCTCCTTACCGAGTCCGACCGCTTCGAAAATCTGTGCGCCGGTGTAGCTGCTCAACACGCTGATGCCCATCTTGGACATGATCTTGAGGACTCCTTTTTCCATCGCCTTGCGATAGTTGTAGATGCCTTTGGCAAAATCAAAACCTTCAGGGAATACTGGCTTACGGGCCGTTTTGTCCTTCTCGATCACCTCCTGAATGGTCTCCGTCGCCAGATAAGGACAGATCGCCGAAGCGCCGTATCCAAACAAAGCCGCCATCTGGTGCGTATCGCGAGCCTCGCCGCTCTCCACCACAATGCCCAAACGCATGCGCAGTTGCTGACGTCCGAGGTGGTGATGCACCGCTCCCGTCGCGATCAATGCCGGCACCGGCACATTGGCGTGATCCGTGTTGCGATCACTCAAAATCAGAATGCGCACATCGTCCTTCACCGCCTGTTCCGCTTCCGCGCAAAGACGATCCACGGCTTTCCTCAGCCCTGCCGCCCCTTCACTCACCGGCCAGGTGATGTCGAGAACCCGATGAGGGAAATCCGTCAGGCTTTTCAGCTCGGACAATTCATTTTCAAAAAGGAACGGCGATTCCAAATGCACCACATGGGCATGTTCAGCCGTCTCCGCCAACAAATTCCGCTTCCAACCCAGCACCACGTCAAGCGACATCACACCGCGTTCACGAATGGGGTCAATCGGCGGGTTCGTCACCTGCGCGAACAACTGCTTGAAGTAAGATGAAAGAACTTTGGGCTGTTTCGACAACACCGAAAGCGCCGCATCATCGCCCATCGAATAAATCGCTTCTTCCCCTTTGGAAAGCATCGGCACAAAAGCCATGTCGATCTCTTCCTTGTTCCAACCGAACGTCACCTGTTTCTGACTGAGGCTGAGGATATCCAACTCCTCCTTCGGAGCTTGAGGAACTTCTACCGAAAGCTCAACCCGGTTGTTTTTCACCCAGTCGCCATAAGGCTGACGCGACACCAGCTGGGCCACGATCTCGTCGTTGTAATGAATCACCCCTTTGAGCGTGTCCACACTCAACAACTCACCCGGTGACAAACGACCTTTTTTGACGATTTTCGCGTCGTCCAAAGTCACAATGCCCACTTCGGAACCCAGCACGAAAATGCCGTCTTCCGTCAGTTTGTAACGCGATGGACGCAGACCATTCCGATCCAGTCCCGCAGCAATCGTGCGACCATCGGTAAACACCAATCCAGCCGGACCATCCCAAGGCTCGCTGAAGCACGAATGGAACTCATGGTAAGCCTTCGCCTCATCGCTCGTCGTTGGATCGATCCCATAAGCCGGTGGCACCAAAATTGACATCGCTTCCGTCACATGCCGACCCGACAACACCAGCAACTCCAGCGCCGCATCAAGGCTCGCCGAGTCACTCTGCTTGGAATTGCACAGGTCCTTGAGCAAATGCTCATCGCCATCCCACCAAGGATGCTCGAAATCTGACGCCCGCGAAGCCATCCAGTTGCGGTTGCCGCGCACGGTGTTGATCTCACCATTGTGGGCCAGCATGCGGAACGGATGCGACAGCGCCCAGGTCGGGAACGTGTTGGTGGAGAAGCGCTGGTGAAACACCGCAATCGCCGTCTCGTAGTTCTCGTCCTGAAGGTCCAGATAAAATTTCTCCAACGCATTCGCCACCAGCAACGCCTTGTAAATGATGGTCCGATGCGACATCGACGGAATGTAAAAATCCGCGAGTCCCTGCTGACGTGCGCGAATCTCGATCTCACGGCGCGCCAGGAATAGCGAACGCTCATACGACGCATCATCCACGTCATCTGGACGCTCCATCAGCAAATGCATGATAAAGGGCATCGTGTCCTGCGCGGAATCGCCAAGCTCTTTCGGGTTCACCGGCACCTTGCGCCAGCCGATCACGCGAATGTCACGACGATCCACCGCCGCCTCAGCCACCAGCTGAATGCGCAAGCGATCCGTCTCATCCTGCGGCAGGAAAAACACGCCAACCGCCAGGTCCATTGGATGCTCCAGCTTGGCACCAAATTTTTCCAGATCCGCCTCAAACAACGCATGCGGAATCTGCGTCAAAATCCCTGCACCATCGCCCGTTTTGCGGTCGGCAAACATCGCACCGCGATGAACCACGCGACAAACTCCAGTCAGTGCATAATCAAGAATTTTACGGCTACGCTTGCCTTCCACCTGCGCTACAAAGCCCACGCCACAGGCGTCTCGCTCCATCTCCATCAGGTGGAGAGAGCCTTCGTTTGGAATCGGTTTGTCGTAGTAAGGATGTTTGGTCATGAGTGAGTGAGGGGCATGAGCGAACCGCATCTGCCGATGGCGGCCCGTAAACTAGTCAGGAAAGGATTCCTTGGCAAGCGGGAGATGAAGCAGGGAGCGTGCCGTTGTGGGGTTTTCACCACATCTCCAATGCAGCAGGCTCGGAATGCATCATGAGAAGCCACCCATATCAAAGTTCCGGCGACGCATCCACCCATCGCAGTATGGGCACTCAAATATCCAGTTGCAGAAGCTTTTCGAAATGTTTATCCCGGTGCATCAAAACGGCTCCATGACGCTTCGCGCAGGCCACGATCAGGACATCCGCCAGAGGACAATTCAGTCCCTTTCGTCTGGCCGCCCGCCTCAGCTCGGCAGTAATGCGCCAGGTCTCCACATCGATTTCCAGCCATCCGCAGCATTCCCGCAGATTAGTCAAAACCGCCTCTTCACGCTTGCTGCGAACACCGCTCCACAACTCCACCCACACCACCGAACACAACACCGCCCGTTGGCTCCACAAAGCCTCACCTACTTCTGGATGCCTGGCATCGCCTTCCCTGAAAAAATCAATCCAAGTGGAACTGTCAATCAGCACCTTCATGGCTTGCCCGCCCATCGTTTCGCCATGCGCTCCTCATACTCCAAATCCGCAGCCTCGATCTCGTCGTTTGTGGGAAAGTCAGGAAACGTTCCCGCCGCAGCCAGCAAAGCCTCCACCTTTTGCGCACGGTTAAACTGCTCCAACGCCTTCACCACAGCCTCACGCTTCGTCTTTGCCCCGGTAAATCGCATGGCATCTGCCAACGCCTGATCAGGAATATCAATCGTCGTCTTCATGGAATCCTAATACACGAAAAATTGGAATCCCACAACGCCCAAATTGCAGATTCTGCCCCTCCCCATGAATCGATCCAATCACGAAATCTCATCAGCACGACACCCAGACCCAGTTACATGACTCCCGTCTCAGATCAACCACACCAGACGAACATCTGAGCCATTTTTGGTGTATTTCTCCATTCTTGTCGTCATAAATCCTTCATTTTGAAGGACCAGTCTGACGGAACGGACGGACTCGAACCCGCATCCCGAGTCCCTTAGAAGCAAACCCCAACTCCAACATAAGGAAAAACCTTGAATTCAACTTCTTTTTTGCTCCACTCAGTCAATGGAGATTATTTTAGCGTGCTGTGAGCCCCTCGGAATTTGGTTTAAATTCCTCGATGATCATTTTGGGGAAATACTCGCCGCATTTTTTGCCGTTTTGGTGGGTCTGTTTTCAATCTTCCCGGAATTAGTCAGGAGAGCCATACTACCGATCGCGATAGATGTAGAGTGGCACAATCGGAATCCATATTTGAGCTTGCATAGCACCTTCGATCTTCTTGAGGAGAAAAGGCAACACACACTTAAAACGATATCCACGAGCGAACATGACGCAGCGTGGCTGCGGCTTGAGGTAAAAAATTTATCGGCGAGGGAGGCCGAGAAGGTAGAGCTGATTATCGATTACTTCGAAAAAAGGGACGCTTGCGGCTGGTCACCTCACAAGCACTTCATTCAAATCGCTTTGAGTCCAACCCATTGCGCTGGTGCGGAATTGCCTAGGATTGCGCCCAAAACTTCTCATTTCTGGAATTTTGCTATGTGGAATGAAAAAACAATCGATCCCAAGCACGGCAACGCCGAAGATCCGATTTGCTATGCACTAACCATTCCGTCGCACAAAGGCAGCATAATGAAAAGTGGCGAATACCGCTTTCGACTTCGTGTGATTGGGGTTGGTGGATTGATGCACGAATCGCGATGGAAATTCTCGTTTAAAACTGACGAGGTTAAATCTTTAGAGGGTTTCTTTGTTCCCAATCTCAGTCTTGAAAGGATGGGCGTGCCAACGCGATCTAGGCAAACGAGGTGGATTTTAGGTGCTTAGCACCGACAATATCCAGTTTTAAATGTGAGGCAAGTAAACTCACTGCGGGAACAACAACGCGACACAAATTAGCAGCACGGCGACCGCGATCGGGACGCGGTCGTTGACGAGGGAATGATGGCCAGTATGAAGGCGATCCCGATTAGAACGGTGAAGATGGAGAGTGTTATGACTCTGAATCGGACGGACTCGATATTGAGGAGGTTCGTAGCTTGGCATCGGAAAAATGATTTTACCGAAAAAACCTAGCTTTGACGCCATACTTCGGGAAGATGGCCCTATGAGCAAAAATAAGACCCTAACGCAGGTTCGCGGTTTTTTAGAGTTAAACATCTGGTGGCTTTCGGCAGTGCTCGTGTTTTTGGTTTTAATCGCACACGCATTCCAGATCAGCGCGGTGAAGGTGGACGGAATTACGATTGCGTTGTTGGTGATGTTACCCGTGTGTCCGTTTGTCGGACCGCTCTTGAAGGCTATCCGCAAACTTAGTATCGCGGGATTCGAGGCGGAAATTGCCACCACCGAAGTCGAAGAAGCCTCCGAAGAGGTCGCAGCTGCATCACCTCAACCACATGAATCTCCAATTGAGAACACCCGGATGCCACCTTTCAACGATGTTCTGCGTAATTTGGTGAGATCTGACCACATTTTGGCTCTCGCGAAACTTCGGATCGAGCTGGAGTCGAAGGTTCGGCGACTCCACCAACCAGACGATCCGGCTAATCCTGCGTTTGTTCAACTAAACGAACCTCTTTCAATGATTGTCCGCAGGCTGAGAAATGAAGATTTAATTTCAGATCAGGTGTTTTCCGCGACCTTAAAAGTGATCAACTTGTGCAATCGCGCGATTCATGGCGAAGCGATAAAAAAAGATGATGCAGCATCTGTTGTGGATTCAGGAATAGAGTTGCTAGGAGCATTTGATCGATTGATTCTGGAATTCACAAGCCCAGAACCTGTTAGCTCTGAGGAAATATCACATTCGGAAGTGGATGTCGCGAACACTGCTGAGTATGAGGTCGTGACAATCGTGCCGGTTTTGCCAAATGCTCGTCGCAACACGTATCGGCTAACGCAAGAACAAATGGATTACTTTCTTCGTGGATACGAAGAGTATGCTGAATTCGTTATAAGCGTGAAGAAGCTCTGATCATGCCAAAGTGAGTTAAATCGTCGCCATGATCACCTTCCGCCACAGGTTAAAGCAAGTGCGGTTGCAGAAGCGGGGCATTGAAGGGTTTGAATTTGGATTCCCTTGGGACAAGTGAAACGAACGTGGTCGCAGTAGCATTCCCGTGGCCAGCTAGGTCAAGGAGCTGCAGGATCTTGGCATTGGGCGCGAGGGCGTTCTCGAAGTGCCACGCAAGGTCACCCGTGGTGGTCAAACCACCATTGAACCCGGCATCAGCTACGTTCCACCGGCGAACCTGAGCAAGTCCCAACGCGCCCTAATAATGCTGCGCGAATCCACCGGCTTGAACGTGAGACTGGCACCGTCTGGGGGTGTCCAAAAAGCCATCACGAAAGAAGAGTTCTTCAAGAAATGAAACAAAATTAGCTCTCCACCCAATCCCCTGCCTCGGATTTATCTTTGGAACGAAATAGCGTTTTAAGGAGGACTGAAATAGATCCCGCGGCCAAAGCGACCAAAAATGTGGCGATGCCGCTTAATATCCAAGCTTGTTGAGAATATAAACGCTCCAAGTCTCTCTGCGAAGCAGATTTGATTTCGCCGATTTGGGTGTTCACACCTTCTAAATCTTTCCGCATCAGCGGTAAGGTGAGGGATTTTTCGGGACTCTCCAAAAGTGCGTTTTCAAGGGAAGTCAGCCTAGTATTCAGATCTAGGAGATTCATTTCAAAAGCCTGTTGTCTCTCGCTCAATTCTGATTCCGGCGATGGTTTGGGCGCGTTCTCGATCTGAGAAACGATTTTGTTAATCCGATTGTGTAACTCCGTCTCGCTTTGTTTTAAATTGTCCAATCTTACGTTTAATTCTTCAACCTGATTGCGACGTTGGGATTCACGATTTTGAGCCGTCCTCGAAAGCAAAAGAATTGTCCCGAAAGCCGCAGCCAGGGTGCCGAGTGCAAAGGTTGAAGCGTATACGAGGAGACGTTGTCTCGATCTCCGTTGATCATAGAGCATTCTCCTGCGGAGACGTTCTGAATCGTGCTTTAACATGCCCTCCATATCATCTGCTTCGAATGGATCCATGTCTTGAATTGTTGCTAAAAGGTTTTGGGAAATGCTTCCCCGTGCGCTGGCGGGTTATTAGCAACTTCATTAGCAAGTTTGCTTTTTTTACCTTCTCTACGTAGGTAAAAGGGTCTGGCGGAACGGACGGGACTCGAACCCGCAACCTCTGCCGTGACAGGGCAGCGCTCTAACCAATTGAGCTACCGCTCCAGACCGGTTGTTCCTCCTCGTTACCGGGGAGGGCAATGATGCTAATATAGATTAAAGAACGTGCAAATGGAAATGGCAGTTTTTTTCATTTTTCCGCCCCCTCCCCTCTTCCTCATTTGAGTCGACCGCGTGCCGTCACCCATTTGCCTTTGGTCACCACTTCCTCAAACACCAGCCCCGCCTCCTCACCCGCCGCCAGACATCCTGCCGCCTGCGACTTCAAAATGCCCGAAACCACCACCATGCCGTCCTTGCGCACTGCCTTCGCAATCTTTGGAAAAACCTTCTCCAGGATGTCATGAAAAATGTTCGCCATCACACAATCCACTTTTTTGCCCGGCTTCCATTTAAAGACATCCATCTCCTCCAGCACCACCTTCTTTGTCTTGTTGCGCTTCAAATTTTTCGCCGCCGCCCGCAATGCCATCGCGTCAAAATCACAGCCCCACGCCGAACCCGCTCCCAACTTCTCCGCCGCAATCGCCAACACCCCACTGCCAGTCCCCAAATCAATCATCGACCACTCCGTCCCCGCACGCGACTTGGCAAAATCCACCAACATCCGCAATGCCGTGGCCGTCGTCGCATGATGCCCCGTTCCAAATGCCAGCTCCGGGGGAATGCTGATCACTTCCCGACCCGGATTCGACTGTTTGATTTCCACCAACTCCGCCGCCTTGTCCGTTCCCACCAACAGCAGCGCCTTGCCAATCTTCACTGGCTCGGGCAGTTCCGATCCCATCGCCGCCCAATTCTGCGCCTTCAACTCCCTGACCGATCCGCCAAACTCCTTAAAAATCTTCTGCGCCTCCGACTTCTTCTCACAATACACCTCCAGCCGGATCGTCTTCTTCCCTGGCAACCGCGTCATCACCGCCCGCTGCTCGCCCGCGAACATTTCTTCCCACACATCCATCCATTTTAACGACGACAATTTCGACCACACAAACATGCGGGTCATTTAAGGCAAAACGCTTCACTAAAAAAGTTAAAAACGACGCAACTACCAACTCCCTCCCAACGCCTTGATCAACCTCACCGTTGAAATCAACCGCTGCGCCTTCACCTGCGCGGCCTGACGACTCACACTCAAATTCGTCCGCTCCACATCGAGCAACTCCAAATAACCCAACGCCCCACTGTCATAACGTTGACGCGTCAACACCATCGCCCTTTCCGAAGCCGCCACCGCCTCATCCATCGCCGCTGACTGCTCCCCACGAAAACGGATCTGCGACAGCGACGTCTCCACATCCTGAATCGCCCCCAACACCGCCTGCCGGTAAACCGCCACCGCCTCGGCATGCAATCCCCGCGCCCGCTGCACCCGGGCCTTGATCACCAGCATCCCCGTCACCGGCACACTCACACTCGGCCCAATCGACCAAACCTTGCTGTCCGCCGTGAACAAACTCTGCGTGTCCTTGCTCAAAAATCCGCCGCTGCCCGTCAAACTGATCTTCGGAAAATACCCCGCCACCTCCACGCCGATGTCCGCGTTCCTCGCCGCCACCTGACGTTCCGCCCCCCCCACATCTGGACGCCGCTCCAGCAAACTCGCCGGAAGACCCGCCGGGATCAACGGAGGCGACGACAAACTTGCTCTCGACTTCACCTCAAAATTGCTCGCCGACTGACCACACAACAACGCCAGCACCCCCACCGCCTCCGCCCGCAGGCGCCGCACATCCGCCATCTCGGCTTTGCTCGTCGCCACCTCACTCTGCGCCCGCGCATAATCCGCCTCCGGAATCGCCCCCGCATCAAACCGTTGCTTCAACACTCCAATGCTCTGCTCCCGCGTCTCCAACACCTTCCTCAATGTCGCCATCTCCATGTCATAACTGCGCACCAAAAAATACTGCATCGCCACGTCCCCGTTCAGCGTCAGCAACACCCCATGATAATCCGCCATCACCACCTCTGCATCCGCTCTCGACGACTCGATGCTCCTTCTCACCCGCCCCCAAAAATCCAATTCATACGCCAGCTCGATCGGCACATTGAAAGTGTTGATTCTTGAAGACGGGATCGCCACTGGAACCGGCGAAGGCAGATTCCCCGATGTCCGTTCCCGCTGCGCCGCCGCATTCAAATTCACATCCGGCGACAACGCCAAACCCGCCGCCTTCGTCACCGACCGCGCCTGATCCACCCTCGCCACCGCCGCCCTAAGATCATTGTTGTTCGCCACCGCCAAAGCCTGCAGCCGGTTCAACTCTGCATCCCCAAAAACCCTCCACCACTCACCGCGCGGTTGATCATCCTTCGGCTCCGCCACCTGCCACTTCCACTTTGCCGGAGTGATGTCGGCAATGTCCGGTTTCACATAATTCGGTCCCACCTTGCAGGCCGAAACCCCAAGCACCAACATCAAAGCCAAAGGACAACGCCACATCACGAAATAGAAGTAGTAGACAATTTCAAACCCGACACCTCGCTGTCCTCACCATCATCGACCTTGCGTCGACGCGTGAACCAGCCCGCCACATCATCAAACAACGAATAAAACACCGGCGTCGCCAGTAACGTCAGCAACAACGACATCGTCTGCCCCCCAATAATCACCCCCGCCGTCGCGGTGTTCATCGACGCTCCAATCCCCTTCGAAAGCACCAACGGGATCATCCCCGCCACAAACGACAGCGTCGTCATCAAAATCGGCCGCAACCGATCCTTGTTTGCCTGCAAAATCGCGTCCAACCGGTTCATCCCCTGCCTTCGCAATTGCAGCGTGTGATCAATCTGAAGAATCCCATTTTTCTTCACCATGCCGAACAACACAATGATCCCCAACATCGAAAAGATGTTCAGCGATTCGTTAAAGATGATCAGCGACAGAATCGCAAACGGGAACGTCAACGGCAGCGACAGCATGATGGTGAACGGATGAATCCACGACTCAAACTGCGCCGCGAGCACCAGATACATGAACAAAAACGACATCGCAAAAGCCGTCATGAACGCCGACATGGTCCGCTCCAGTTCCTTCGAGCGACCAATCGGCTCACTCAGATAATTCGCCGGCAACCCCTGCTTCTTCACCGCCGCCGCAATCTGCGCCAACACCTCCGCCTCACCCACCCCGGGCGCATTGTTTGCTGTGATCGTGATTTGCCGACGCCGTCCATTGCGATTGATCTGCGCCGGACCCGTGCGCTCCTCCATCTGCACCAGATTGCTTAACGGCACCGGACCCGACTGCGCACTCGGCACATACAACAATCCCAACGCCTCCTGACTGTTTCGATACCGGTCTTCCGCCCGCAAATGAATGTCATACTGCTCGCCACCATCGTTAAAAGTCGACACATCATCGCCGCCCACCAGCAACCGCAACGATGTCGATAAGTCCGCAATATTTACCCCCATCTGACCCGCCTTGCTGCGATCCACCACCGCCGTCAACTCCGGCTTTCCGGTGATCAACGTCGTGTCCACATCACGAATGCCAGGAATTTTCTTCACTTCAGGCATCGCCGCCTCCACCGTCTTTGTCAGCACCTCCAAATCGGGACCCGCAATCATGTATTGCACGTTCGCCGCTGACTGACCCGAGTTAAACGCCGGCACCAGCAACACCGTCATCCGCCACTCCGGCGGATACTTCGGCACAATCTCCCGACGCACCAGATCCATGATCTCCTCCTGCGACGCCTCACGCTGCGAAGGATCGCTCAAGCGCACATAAATCCCCGCCTTGTTCGGCGTGCGCTGGTCATTGTCACCAATCGTCATCAGCGTGTATTGCACCCCCGACACCGTGCGAAGATCCCGCGCCACCCGTTCCGCAATCAAATCCGTCGCCTCAAGACTTGTGCCCTCCGGCGTGCGCAGACTCACCTCAAACTCCGCATCCTCCGTCTCCGGCAGCAGCCCTTTCTGCACAATCCCCATCATCGGCACCACGCTCGCCAAGGTCGCCACACAAGCCAGCACCACCACCCACCGATGCCGCATCGAAAAACGCAGCATCACCATGTAAACCGACTCCAGCGGGTGATAAAAAATGTTCACCAGCTTCGCCATCCACCGCTCCACAAAATTGGGCTTGGTGATTTTTAACATCCGCGCACTCAACATCGGCGCCAGCGTGAAACTCACCAACAACGACACCGCAATCGCAAACGACATCGTCAATCCAAAACTCCCCAAAAACCGTCCCACAATCCCGCTCAAAAACGCCACCGGCAAAAACACCGCCAGCAGCGACAACGTCGTCGCCATCACCGCCATGCCAATGTCCCGCGTGCCCTCAACCGCCGCCGTGAACGAGTCCTGCTTCTTCTCCTCAATGTGCTTAAAAATGTTCTCCACCACAATGATCGCATCATCAATCACGATCCCCACCGCCAAAGCCAGCGCGATCAAACTGATCTGATTCAACGACACATCCGCCACCCACATCACCCCGAAACTCGCAATGATCGACGTCGGAATGGACAGCGCCGAAATCAACGTCGCCCGCCCGTTCCCCAAAAAGAACAACACAATGATCGCCGCAAACGCCGCCCCCAAAATCAAATGCTCCTGCACCGCATGCGTGCTAGTGCGAATCACCAAAGAATTATCCCGCACCACCTCCACCTGATACCCCTCCGGGAGCAATCTCCTCGCATCATCCAGCCGCTCCTTCACCGCATCCACCACCGCGATCGTGTTCTCGCCCGACTGCTTCCTGATCGACAAAACCACCGTCGGCACCCCATCCCGACGCGCCACCGTGGCCGCCTCTTCCTCGCCATCCACCACCCGCGCCACATCCATCAACCTCACCAGTCCCCCACCCGCCTCACGCACCACCAACTGCTCCAACTCCGCCACGCTCGACACCTTGCCCGTCACTCGCAAACCCGTTTCCTGCGCCCCACCCTTCACCATCCCCGCCGGAATCTGCACATTCTGACGCTGCAACGCCGCCTGCACATCCATCGCCGTCAGCCCATAAGCCCGCAGCCGCACCGGATCCATCAACACATTGATCTGCCGCTTCCTTCCCCCCAGCAACGTCACTTGTCCGACTCCGTTCACACTCTCCAACTGCCGCCGCAAAACCTTGTCCGCATACTCCGTGATGTCCCGAGCCGGACGATCTGCAATCAACGCCACCGTCAAAATCGGCGACGCATCCGGATCCAGTTTCTCCACCCTTGGCGTGTCCGCCGAATCCGGCAAATCGTTGATGATCCGGTTGACCCGATCCCGCACCTCCTGCGCCGCCACATCAATGTCTTTCTCCAACAGAAACGCGATCATCACCTGCGACACCCCTTCCGTCGAGACCGAGTTCAACTCATCAATCCCACTGATCGTATTCACCGCTTCTTCGATCTTGTCCGTTATCTCCGTTTCGATCTCCTCCGGCGTCGCTCCCGGCAACGACGTCGTCACCACCACGCCGGGGAAATCCACCTTGGGAAAACGATCCACCGGCAATCGCGAAAACCCCAGCACCCCAACCACCACAAACACCAGCACCAGCACCGTGGCAAACACGGGCCTCTTCACAGAAATTTCGGCAAGCCACTGCATGATGTTAAAAATGAAATTCGCTAACTCAACTCACTGCACCGCCGCCATTTTGATCTTCGCCCCATCCACCGCATCCGCACTTGGATCGACCACCACCACCGCATCCTTCACCAATCCAGCGCGCACCTCCGTCCACCCATCCTGTTCCTCACCCAGATCCACCATCCGCGCCTCAATCCGATCCTTCTCCACCACCATCACCCTGGTCGCCCCCGCCTCATGCCGCACCGCCGTCAACGGCACCGCCAAACGCTTCGCCGTGCCCATCGCCAATCGCCCTTCCGCAAACATCCCTTGCCTCAACCTTCCATCCTCATTCGGCACCTCCGCCTCCACCAAAAGATCCCGCGTCACATCACGCACCACCGCCCCCACATAAACCACTCTTCCTGAAAACGTCTGCCCCGCAAAAGCCGGAACTTCAAACGTCACCAACTGCCCAACCTGCACCCCGCCCACCGCCGTTTCCGGCACCTGCAACAGCAATCGCAAACTTCCCACGCTCACCAACTGCGCCACCTCCGTGCTCGCCTGCACAAACTCACCCGGGCTCACCCGACGCTCCGCCACCACGCCATCAAACGGAGCGCGGATCTCCAGGTCCTGCAAATTTTTCTCCGCCGTCTCGACTCTCGCCACCGCCATCGCATCATCCGCCCTGGCCGACTCCAAATCCGCACTCAACTTCTGAAAATCCGCATCGGCAATCGCCTTTGATTTCGCCAGCGGCTCGTTCCTTTTCCACTCCGCCTCCGCCAAACTGAATCTCGCCCGGGCCTGTGCCGCCTGCGCTTCTGCTTCACGCAACGAAAGCTTCCCCGCCCGATCATCCAGTTTCACCAGCAAATCCCCCTTCTTCACCACCGCCCCACGTTCCACCTCCGCCACCATCACCTTGCCCGAAGCATCCGCCGCCACCTTCGCATCCACTCGACTGCGCAACTCCCCAATCACCCGCATATAAACCGGCATCTCCTTCTCCTCCACCTCCGCCGTTTTCACTTCCACCTCCTGCACTTTCTCATCAACCAATGCCACCTCCGGCTCCGGCTTTTTTCCGCAGCTCACCAACACCATGGCAATGCCCAACCAAGCAAGACGTCTCATAATAATCATCATGTCGCTCCTCTAAAATTTCAGATCAGCCTCTCCCACCGGTGCCAGTCCATGCGCAAAAACATCCACACACACCGCCACAAACTGCGAAGCCGTATAGCCCTCGTGACAATTTCCCGTGATCCGCAACATCCCCCCAAACAACATCGAAGTAAACGCATCCGCCGCCACCCCCAGGTCCACCCCATCACGCACCTGCCCCGCCTTGCGCGCCGTCTCCAAATGATGAATGAACCGCGCCCTCACCGGCCTCACCGCATCGCGAATAATCTTCTGCGCATGCTCCTCATGCCTCCGCCCCTCCCCAATCATCGTCCGCATAAACGCTTCATCCCGCTCCATCTTCTCGTAAAACCCTTCCGCAAACCGACGCAGATTGCGCCGCAAATCCCCCGTCCATTCCCGCTCCTCGCCCAAATTTTCCGATGCATGCGCCTCCACCACCTGCTGCATCACCGCCGTCAAAAGCCCTTCCTTGTTCGTAAAATGTCTGAACAACGTCACCTCATTCACCCCCGCCTCCTCCGCAATCACCCTCGTCGTCGCCCTGTGTAACCCATCCCGTGCAAAAACCTTCATTGCCGCCGCCAAGAGCTTGTCGCGAGCCGCAGGCGAATCACTTTTTTTAGTGGTGAGCATTTCGCATGTAAGCACTTACTTGCACAAATGTAAAGAATGAAATCATCCCCCGTCTAATTTGTCACTTGCATCCCTCCCGCTGCCTGTGAGAAAGGCCATATGGCCAAAAAGGTTTCCTCCAAGAAGAAAAGCAAAAAGACCGTCATCAAAAAGGTCTTGCTGCCAAGTGCCCCGGTCGACCACAGCGCCACCCCATTCTGGATCGGATTCGATCTCGGCGGCACCAAAATGATGGCCTGCGTGCTTGACGAAAACTACAACGTCCTCGGCACCGCCCGCAAATCCAGCCAGGGCACCCAAGGCGCCGCCAAAGGCATCAAACGCATCCTCACCACCATGACCGACGCCATGCTCGAAGCTGGCGTCAATCCTGCCAACCTCCAGGGTGCCGCCGTCGCTTGTCCCGGCACCGTCAATCCCCAACGCGGCATCCTCATCACCGCCCCCAATCTCGGCTGGCGCAACATCACCCTCGGCCCTTCCCTCCAGCGCGTCCTCAAAAAACCCGTCATCCTCCTAAACGACGTCGACGCCGGCACCTTCGGCGAATACACCCTCGGAGCCGGCAAAGGTGCCCGCTCCTTGCTCGGCATCTTCCCCGGCACCGGCCTCGGCGCAGGATTTGTCTACGACGGCAAACTCATCCACGGCAAAGCCACTTCCTGCATGGAACTCGGCATGGTCTACCTCCCCGGCACCCATCTCAATTCCGCCATCCCCGGAGCCGTGCTGTTCGAAGACCTCACCAGCCGACTCGGCCTCGCCGCCGCTGGAGGCATCGAATGCATCCGCGGCAACGCCCCCATCCTCGACGCCAAAACCGGAGCCTCCATGCGCGAGATGAAAAGCAAAGCCCTCACTGCGTCCTGCAAAGCCGCCGAACCCGGCATCGTCCCCGTGCTCGAAAACTCCCTCAATTACCTCGGCATGGGCGTCGCCATGGTCATCAACCTTTTCGCCCCTGATCAGATTACCCTCGGCGGCGGACTCGTCGAAGAAATGCCCAAAACCTATCTCGACGGCCTCAAGCAATACACCGAACGCTACGCCGTCCCCGAACTCTTCAAAGGCATCAAATTTTCCGTCGCCCAACTCGGCGGCAACGCCGTCGCCATCGGTGCCGTCGCCTGGCTCCGCAAAAGCCAGTAATCAATGTTGGAAGTGCGAAGTCGGAAATCGGAATTAGCAACTCCCCACTTCTGACCTCCCACTTCCGACCTCCGACTTTTCGCCTTCATCCCTCATCCCTTATTCTTTCAACGTGTCCACCGACCCATCAAAGCCCGAATCACTCGCCCTGATCCATATCGGTGCCACCTCCATCACCCTGCTCATCGGTGAACTCAACGACGAGGGACAATTCGCCACCCTCGACCACCTCGAACGTCCCCTTCCTCTCGCGCGCGACATCTTCCGCTCCGGCGTCATCACCCGACCCGTCATCGAACAGGCCGCCGCCATTCTTCACGACTTCCAACTCTCCCTCGCCGAATACACTGTCCCCACCACTTCCGTTCGCTGCTTCACCACCAACATCCTCGCCGAAGCCAGCAACCACGAAATCTTCCTCAACCGCATGCAGATCGCCAGCGGTTTTGTCGTTCGCATCATTGATGACGGCGACATGACCCATCTCATCTACCAAACCACCCTTCGCCTCCTTAAGTCCAATCCCGAAATCGCCAACGCCAACACCCTCATCTCGCACATCGGCCCCGGCAACACCCGCGCCCTCTACTTCCACAAAGGCCGCATCGCCACCTACAGCAGCTACCGGCTCGGCATCTTCCGCACCACCGAAGCCGTCGCCGACACCAGCTCCGTCCAACAACTCGCCTACATCGAAGAACAAATCCGCGGCGTCGTCGACCACCTCGCCACCGACTACTCCAAAGCCGAAATCGACTACCACGTTGCCGTCGGAGCCGAGATCCAGTCCGTCGCTGCCCACATCTCCCCTCCGGTCCAGGGTGCCTCCTTCATCACCCTCAAACAGCTCGAGAAATTCACCGAGAAACTCGCGCTCATGTCAGCCGACGAAATGGTGCGCCGACTCCACCTTAACTACACCGGTTCTGAAGGCCTCGTCGCCGCCCTCCAGACCAACCTCGCCCTCGCCCGACGCTTCAACGACAAAGTCCTCGTCGTTCCCGAAGGTGACTTCCACAGCGACCTTATCCACAACCTCCTCGACTCCCGCACCCAGACCAAAACCTTCCAGGAGGAGATTCTCCAAGCTGCCCGCGAAGTCGGTAAAAAATTCCACACCGACCGCAAGCACGGTGAACACGTCGCCAAATTCTCGCAGGAACTCTTCGCCCAGTTGCAGGACCTTCACGGCCTCAACTCCAAACACGAACTCCTCCTCCGCATCGCCGCCATCCTGCATGAGATCGGCATGTTTGTCAGCGCCCGCGAACACCACAAACACTCGCTCTATCTCATCCTCCACACCGAAATCTTCGGCCTCAGCGCCAGCGACCGCACCATCATCGCCCTCCTCGCCCGCTACCACCGTCGTTATAACCCCGACGCCAATCACCCCCACTACGCCGACCTCACCCGCGACGAACGCCTCATTGTCTTCAAGCTTGCCGCCATCCTGCGCGTCGCCGACTGCCTTGACCGCAGTCACTCCCAGCGCATCAAAAACGTCAAGTTCTCCCGCGAACGCGACACCCTCTACATCGACACCACCGACGTCGAGGACACCACCGTCGAGCAACTCGCCATCAACTCCAAGTGTGACCTCTTCCACGAAGTCTACGGCTACGAACCCCTCCTGAGAAACGCCTAAGCCTAACCCACTTTTCACTTTTCTCTTTTCCCTTTTCACTTTCCCCATGTCTCCCGAAAACTACATCAACCGCGAACTCAGCTGGCTCTCCTTCAACGAACGCGTCCTCGAAGAAGCCACCCGCGAAACACTGCCCGTCCTCGAACGCGTCAAATTCCTCGCCATCACCGCCGCCAACCTTGACGAATTTTACATGGTCCGCGTCGGCGGCCTGCAGTTTCTCAAAGACACCGGCAAACGCGTCAAAGACACCTCCGGCTTAACCCCCAGCCAGCAACTCACCGCCATCCGCGAGCGCACGCTCCAGTTCATCGACAAACAATACACCCTGCTCAATCAGGACCTCCTCCCTGCCCTGCGCAACAACGGCATCCATCGCGTCCTTCCCAACGAACTTACTCCCGCCCAGCGCACCTACCTGCAAGATTACTTCAACGAACAAATCTCCCCCGTCCTCTCGCCCATCGCCATCGAACCCGACGAGCCACCCATCGTCCTGCCCGCCCTTCTGCTCATCCTGATGAGCGAAATCCACAGCCAAACCGTCGATAAAAAACCCCTCATCCGACGCGCCATCTTCATCCTCCCCACCAGCCTCCCAAGGCACATCGCCCTGCCTTCCACCGAATCCGGCACCCACGCCTACATCAACATCGAAGACGTCGTCGAACTCTACCTCCACACCTACTTCCCCAAAGAACGCGTCGTCGGGACCGCCCGCTTCCGCATCAGCCGCAACTCCGACATCACCCTCGACGACCAAAGCGCCCTCGACATCGCCGCCGAGATGGAAGACATCCTCGACGCCCGCAAAACCAGCGGCACCATCCGACTCGAAATCGAACAGGAAACCGACGTCACGCCCTCCCTCGTCAAAGCCATCCAGCAGCTCTGCCAGACCACCCCCGCCCACACCTATCTCATCCCCGGCGAGCTCGACCTCCGCGCCTACTTCTCCATCGCTGGCATCTCTGGATTCGAAAAACTCAAAACCGAAACCTGGCCCACCGCCGAGATCATCCACGATTCCCACGAAACCACTATTTTTGACACCATCCGCGGAGGCGACCTGCTCCTTCACCATCCCTACGAATCGTTCGAGCCGGTCATGCAGCTTCTCGAACAGGCTGCCGCCGATCCCAACGTGATCGCCATCAAACAAATCCTCTACCGCACCGCCAAAAACAGCCGCATCATCAGCGCCCTCGTCAAGGCAGCCCAGGCCGGCAAACACGTCACCGTTCTCGTCGAACTACGCGCCCGCTTCGACGAAGCCCGCAACCTTGAACGCGCCGAAGACCTTCTCAACGCCGGAGCCCAGATCATCTACGGCGTTCGTGGACTCAAAACCCACGCCAAAATCACCCTCATCATGCGTCGCGAAGCCGGCCGTATGATGCGCTATTGCCACTTCGGCACCGGCAACTACAACGAGGCCACGTCCAAACTCTACACCGACATCTCCTACCTCACCTGCCGCCCTCAATACGGTGCCGATGCCTCCGCCTTCTTCAACACCGTCACTGGCCGGTCTCGCTTCGTCCACTTCAACAAGATCAGCATGGCCCCCTTCGGCCTGCGCGAACGTCTTGTCGAACTCATCGAAAGCGAAGCCGAACGCGCCCGCCACGGCGAAACGGCCAGCATGATGCTGAAGATGAATTCCCTTGAAGATCCCCAGATGATCGACGCCCTCTACGCCGCCAGCAAAGCCGGCGTCAAGATCCTCCTCAGCGTCCGTGGCATCTGCTGTCTGCGTCCCGGCGTCAAAGGCCTCAGCGAAAACATCCGCGTCATCAGCATCATCGACCGCTACCTCGAACACGCCCGCATCTTTTGGTTCAGCCAAGGCAGCCATCCCGTGGTCCTCATCGCCAGCGCCGACTTCATGAACCGCAACCTCAGCAAACGCGTCGAGCTTCTTACCCCCATCGAAGATCCCGAAGCCAAGGAAACGCTGCACACCATCCTCAAAACCCAGTTCAACGACAACACCCAGGCCCGCGAACTCAACAAGGACGGCACCTACACCCTCATCAAACCGCCCGCGAAAACCAAAGCCTTTCGGTCCCAGGAATATTTCGCCAAACAAGCCGTTCGCCGTCACCGCCCCCGCGCCCAATCCCCCGACATCCTCGTCCCTCACCTTCCCAAATAATATTAAACGAACTGCAGAGTTGCACTTCACCTTAAGGACCATTTCTCCTACTCCGCAAAAAAAGGTTGAGCCAACCCCTCGCTCTCCCTTAACATGCTCAAATGAACCGTTTCCATACGTTCATCTTTAGCCTCTGCCTCCTCCTGAACTCTCCCGCCCCCGCCGCCACCCTCTACTGGGACACGGCAGAAGGCACCGGAATTCAAGGAGGCAATGCCAACTGGAACAACACCGACACCGCCTGGAATCCCCTCGCCGACGGCACCGACCCCCGCATCGCCTGGACCAGCGACGACGACGCCAACTTCACGACCGGCACCAGCATCGTCACCCTCACCGAAGCAATCACCGCCCGCTCCCTCACTCAAACCGGCAGCGCCACCACCACCATCAGCGGAGCCAGTCCCCTCAACCTCACCACCGCCACCGGCATCAACAACACCAGCAGCGGCACCCTCACCATCGACAGCAACCTCACCCTCGACACCCCCGCCACCCTCTTCACCGGCACCGGACGCATCGTCATCAACGGCAGCATCGGCGAAACCATCCCCGGCAGCGGCCTCCAAAAAACCGGCACCAACACCCTCGAACTCGCCAACGCCAACACCTTCACCGGCGACATTAATGTCTCCAATGGCACCATCCTCGTCCAAAACAACGGAGCCCTCGGACTCGGCGCAGGCACCACCACCGCCACCAACGGCGGCACCATCGCCCTCCAACACGGCGTCACTGTCACCGGCGAGACGATCACCCTCACCGGCTCCGGCTACACCGGCGGCAACAACTTCGCTGGTGCCCTTCAATCGACTGGCACCGGCACCGGCACCTCCACCTGGGCGGGCAACGTCAACCTCAACGGCACTGCCCGCGTCGGGGCCAACGGACCCGACAGCACCCTCGTCATCGACGGAAAAATCAGCGGCAATGGCACCCTCGAAATCGGATCTCTCCCCGGAGCCACCGGCGGCGGCACCACCGTCCTCGCCGGTGCCCACGGTCACGACTTCACCGGCAGCATCAACATCGTCCGCGGCACCCTCCGATTCCAGGGCGCCAACAACGTCCTGCCAGCCACCACCGCCCTCATCCTCAACTCCGCCGGCAACGACAAGTCCACCGTCGACCTCAACGGCACCCAACAAACCGTCGCCCGCCTCGCCGCTGGTGCCAGTGCGGCCGACCGCCAAAGCGTCTCCCTGATCACCAACACCAGTGCCACCCGATCCACCTTGATCACCAATCAAACCGGCGACGGCGAATTCTACGGCACCCTCACCGGCAATCTCAACTTCACCAAACTTGGCAATGGTGCCCTCCACTTTTACGGACCCAACACCAGCATCATCGACGGCGACCTGCTCATCGAAAACCGCGCCACCATTGGCACTTTTGAACCGGTCGTCCCCGCCGGTCCCACCACCCTCAGCGCCCATTCGGTCAGCCTCAAAAACACCAACATCAACACCGATCTCTACATCCGCGGCAACTCCGCCGCTGGAAGCCACACCCTCACCGTCCGCGAAGGAGGACTCACCCTTGAGAACTACAGCATCTTTCTGAACGCCGGGGATGTCGCTGGTGGCCGACTCCTCCTGCAAGGCAACCTCACCACCATCGCCAGCGCCAACGGCGCCCAAATCCTCGACAATACCGCCAACCTGAATCCGGTCCGCGGCTACGTCGACCTTGGCGGCGCCACCCGCACTTTCACCATTGCCGACGGAAGCGCCACCAACGATCTCAACATCACCGCCGCCATCACCAATGGCGGAATCATCAAAGCCGGAACCGGCCTCCTGCGTCTCGCCGGCAACAGCACCTACGACGGCACCACCAGCATCAACACCGGCATCGTCATCGCCGCTTCCAATCAGGCCCTCGGCAGCAGCACCGGAGGAACCAGCGTCGCCAGTGGAGCCAGGCTCCTGCTCGGCGATGGCGTCATCATCACCGGCGAAACCCTCAATCTCTCCGGCAACGGCGGCGACTTCTTTGGTTCGCTGCAAGCCGCCGCCAACGCCACCGCCGAATGGGCAGGCAACATCATCCTCAATACCGAAGCCCGCATCGGTTCCGCCAACACCGCCAGCCACCTCAAAATCAGCGGATCCATCCAAAACGGCACCATCAACACCCTCGTCATCGCTGGCAACGGCACCCATACCCTTTCTGGTGTCAGCACCTACACCGGCCAGACTCAGATCCTGCGCGGGATCGTGAAGCTCGATGCAGGCAACAACCGACTCCCCACCGGCACCTTGCTCAATGTCGACTCTGGCGCCGCGGTCGAAGACGCCATCTTCGATCTCAACGGCTATCAACAATCCGTTGCAGGATTGCTCCGCAGCGGTTCGGGCTCGAGCACTGGCGGAAGTTTCGTGCGCAACACCAACACCACCCAGGACGGCACCCTCGAAATCACCGCAGGCGGCCAGACCTACAACGGCATCCTCCAGGGAGGCGGCAGCCTCGGCCAGCTCAACCTCACCAAATCCGGCGCTGGCACCCAAACCCTCGCCGCCGCCAACACCTACACCGGCAAAACCACAGTCTCCGGCGGCACCCTCGCCCTCAGCGCCACCGGCTCCATCAACGATTCCGCATGGATTCAGATCAACACCGGAGCCACCCTCAGCGTCGCCACCACCCAGACCTATTCCAAGCAAGTCATCACCGGTGGCGGAACCATCTCTGGCAACCTGATCGTCAACGGCACCAGCCTTCTCAAACCCGGCGCCACCACCAATCCCTCCCTTGCCAGCATAACCGATGCAGGCGACCTCACCGGCACCCTTACGGTCAACGGCAATCTGAACCTGCTCGCCACCGCCAGCGCCACCACCCCGCGCGCCATTTTTCAACTCGGCGGCACCAACAGTCATACCAACACCCCGACCATCGCCTCGACTGTCACCGCTTTCAGCACCGCCACCGCCGACAGCCTCTATGACAGCATCGACATCAACGGCACCCTCGGTCTCGAAGCAGGGTCCATCCTTGAGGTCGAACTTCTCAGCGGCTACACCCCACAGTTCGGCGACGTCTTTAACCTGCTCGACTGGAACAGCCCCAACTTCAACATCAACAGCCTCGGCTCTTTCACCACTGCCGACCTCATCCTTCCCACCTTGGACAACGGCTGGTTCTTCGCCACCGACCAGTTCATCGGCCACGGCATCGTCTACGTCGTCCCAGAGCCAGGTCGCGCCCTGCTCTTCTTTGCCGCCCTCATTCCGCTGGCCCTGCAACGCCGCCGGCGATGGTGATCCCTCACTGCAAACGCATCCGCGACTCACCGCGATTGCGCTCATCCACCTGCTGGTTCAGCGTGCAGAAATCCACCAGCCAGCCAATCAAAAACACACCGCCAGTCAGGAGCCAGATCAATCCTGTTCCCCACTTGCCCATGTAAAAGCGGTGCACCCCAAATACCCCCAGAAAGGTCTGCAAAATCCACGCCACCGAGTAGTCCACCGGCCCCGTCGCAAACTTCGCATCCGCTTTGCGATCCATCCCCGGAATCAAAAACACATCAATGAGCCACCCAACCCCCAGCAATCCCAAAGTCAGAAACCAGATCACCCCCGTCACCGGTTTGCCAAAATAGAATCGGTGTGCACCCGTGAATCCGAAAATCCAAAGCAAATACCCGATCGTGACACTGTGCGATTTCGAAACAGGATTGGTGTTCATGAAGTTAAAAAACGGACATCACTACATACGACACCCAAACCCGGATGCCGACAAAAACCGCAACCATTTTTTAGGTTGCACATCGGTAGTTAATGGGTGATTCTGGCAGTGGTCTGCGGCAGGAGGTTTCATGCCTTGCCAGATCGAGGTTTTTTAAGCATGTTGTCAAGTTCATCCCGTCTCCCCCTCTCATGTCTGTCAGCAGGCGTGCCCTTGGTGGACGACCGTGGTCGTTAAGCCTTTTATGCGGCGACCCATGACAAAATGTGAAATATTTGGAGCCCCTTACGGGTATCCTATCTTCAAACTCAAACATCAACTTAATCCACCGGAGGTGCGTCATTAACCCTAGCTTCAATCGTCCCAAACCAGGCTTCCGAGGAGGCCGCTATGCAGATCAAACCCGTGTCAACGACCGTATCCGTGCACCCAAAGTGCGCGTCATCGACGGTGTGAGCGGAGCACAAATTGGCGTTTTACCGACCGGACAGGCCCTGCGCATGGCCAAAGAACGTGGACTTGATCTGGTGGAGATCTCTGCCGCCGCCGACCCTCCCGTTTGCAAGATTGTCGACTACGGCAAATTCAAATACGAGCAGGAAAAGAAGAAGAAGGAAGCAGCCAAAGCCTCGAAAGGCGGCAAGCTCAAGGAGCTCAAATTTCGCGTGGGTATCGATCCTCACGATTACCTCATCAAACTTGCTCACGCCGAAGACTTCCTTGGCGACGGTAACAAGGTGCGTATCCAGCTGCAGTTCAAAGGCCGTCAAATGGCTCACCAAGAAATTGGTTTTGAACTCGCCAAACGCATTCGGGATGACTTGAGCACCATGGGCAATGTTGACCAGGACCCTAAAATGGCCGGTCGTAACATCAACATGCAGCTCACTCCCCTACCTGAGCGTCAGCGCGTTCGCAAACTCGCCAACTTCAGACACGGCAAGTTCATCAACCCCGAGGAAGAAGACAACGAACACGAGCATCACGACGAAGCCCACGAAGCTCCCCACCAGGAAGCTGAGGCTCCTTCAGCGGTCGTTGAAGGTGAAAACGCCGCCTAAGGTGAGGCTCAAATAAAACCCTCGCCAATCCAGTCGAACTACCATGAAGCAACGACTTCTGCTGTTCGACATCGACGGCACCCTGCTCGACAGCGGAGGTGCCGGAGCTGGTGCCCTTCTCGACGCCGCCGAAGAGATTCTTGAGGTCTCCCGCGAAGATCTTCCCCCACTCGACCTTGCGGGTGCCACCGACGGAGCCGTGATCCGACAGTTGTTCAGCGACGCCCGGCGCGAACTCACGCTTGCGAAGATCACCGCGTTCTGGGAGGTCTATCTCAAGGCCTTGGAACTCCGCTTGCAGAGCAATCCTCATGGTCGACTCCATGTCGGCGTCACGGAACTGCTCGACGTCATCCAGAACGACACCCGATTCAGCTCCGGACTCCTCACCGGCAACATCCGCCGTGGCGCCACCATCAAACTCGAGCGCTTCGGCATTGCCTCCCGCTTTCTTGATGGCGGATTTGGCGACGACGGCGAGATCCGCAATCATCTCGCCCCCATCGCTCTAAGCCGCATGGAACTGGCCACCCAACGCCGATTCGCCCCCGATGAGATCATCATCATTGGCGACACCCCCAAAGACATTGCCTGCGCCACCGCCCTCAATGCCCGCTGCCTTGCCGTCGCCACCGGCATCTTCGATTCGACTTCGCTTCACGCCCACACCCCCTGGCAGGTTCACGAAAATCTCTCCGACACTTGCGAAATCATCCGCCTCCTCGCGGCCTGAACCACCTCGAACAAAGAAGTTAAGATATCAGTTGCAACCACCATTCAATGCACTAGTATCTCAGTGCGGGGTGGAGCAGCCCGGTAGCTCGTCAGGCTCATAACCTGAAGGCCGCAGGTTCAAATCCTGCCTCCGCAACCAATTTCACACCCTGTAACTCAATGAATTACAGGGTTTTTTATTTAATGATCGTGTTAATTAGAAACGCGAAAAACAGCATGAAAAAGCAGGTTTATGCGGCTTCTATTGCACTCCTTCTCACACTCCTAGATTTATAGGGTCTGCGAAATCCTTCAGTGGGGACCTCCATAGTATATGACATTTCGACTTCCGGACTTGATACAGCGTCGATACTTGCTCCAATCCCTTATGTTTAAATTGCTGCTAATCCTACTCGCCTGCCTGCCACTCACATCATGCGGCGGGTTCAAGTATGCCGTCCAAAATTATCGAGGTGTGAAGGTGCAAAAACACCATGGGCCAGATTTTGAGATTCGGGTTTTCGACAAGCCTGAGGAAAACCGAATGATGGTGACGCCTACGGTGGGGAGAGCCGCTAAAGAGGGCTATATTTCGGGGGCGACACTTGGGCTTGCCAGCATTGAAAACACCAAGGCAGGCTATCAAAAACAAGCGCAAGACTTTCTTGATCACAACGAGAGGAAAATGGAAATCTACAAGGGCGATCTTGTGGTGAAGCCTCAGTGGGAATTTTGGTATCGTGCAAAGGGCAAGACCATTGAGTAATCAGCTTGCTGTTGGCTAGCCTCCATATTGATGGCTTCTCACGTCCAACACCGCTAAAGGGATCGATGATGGATCACGGGGGGGTAGGGGGTCAAATCACAAAGTCTGTCGGATTGAAGAGCGCCGCCAAGTCAAATTTCTCTCTCTCTGAGTTTTTTGGGGGTGGGGATACCTAGCACTGCATCGGCATGCGAGAACCAGATTTTTGATCCAGTCTAGTTTCCACCAATGCATATTTCTGTTTCCGCCCCATTTCTGAAAATGTCCCTTCGTTTCCAGAAATCCGTCTTTCTTTCCACCTCGTTTCCAAGCTCGTTTCCATCTGTGTGTTTCGTTTCCGTGTTCCCCTCCTAACGTGGACAAATGGAAACGAAGCTCATTCATACGGGGAATCAATCGCTTTGTAGTCCCTTCCACTTTTCTGAATCAGTCCCCTGTCCATCAGCTTTTTGGCCCACTTGCTAACGGTGCCAGCGGAGACAGCCAGCAACTCTGCAAGCTCACTGGCGCTGACCACCCCCTCACGGATATGCCCCAACAAGGCGTCAGGGCCGTTATGGACGGTGCATGTGACCGCTATGGTGTCCCCTTGATCCGACAACGTCCATTTCAATGGAGGCGCTTCGTTGGGTCGACAGTTGCGGCATTTTGAGAAGCTTGTAGCAAACGATTTATTTGCTGCGCCGTCTTCACTGGCATCTTGCAGTTTAATAATCCAATGCGCCATGTCCTCACGACGGGAAGCGCCGCGCATCTCGCCATTTCGCCCGGCATGATGAACAATCATCGTCGTAATGTGACGATGCCGCAAAGCGAGCAACCAATCACGAATAGCGTCGAACGCATCGTTATCGTTTTCCTTCATACCAGTTTGGCTGGTGGAAAGGTTGTCGATCACAAAAAACGATCCATCAGGAAGCAAGTTGCCAAGTGCAGCTTGATGCGAAGGGTCCGCAATGTTCACGCTCGGCAGTTCGTGATCAAACAGCAACTCGTTGGATAGCAGGTGGAAGCTTTCGCCAGTGATACCAATTTTGCAAAACCGTTCTTGGAGGTCCGGCAAGTTCATCTCTGCATCGAAGTAACAAACAGGGCGGGCGGCGTTGCCAGCAGTCCATTCGCCAAGCTGACAATTTTCGGCGATGGCGTTGCCTATGAACATGGCCAGCCAGCTTTTGCCTGCACCTCGCGGCGCAAACAAAAAGCCAAGATCACCTTCCCGCATCCACTCACCCAAAAGCTTTAGACGCTCAGGCAACGGTAAAAACTGAAAGGCTTTCGCGGAGACGAGGGCAGGGGAAAAATCAGGTGGGGCATTGACCGTCGCAACCGTTTGTATCGTAGCAAGTGTTCCCCTACTGTTGGCACGCTGGCGGATTTCGCTGGTGATGTCGGGAAGTGAAGTAGTCATTCAAAAAGGGCGTTAAGGGTAGCGGCGTGGCTGGAAGCATCGGCGAGCAGAGGGCCAAGGTCTTTGCAGGATGAGGGCAAGGCGCGGATGTCAACCTTGCAACCGGCGCTTTCAAGGTCCGTAATCCAAGATGCGGCGGCATCGAGTCCCGCCTTATCGCAGTCGGGAACAATGCGCACGGATCGGTTGTTGAGTTGTTTGACCAGGCCGGGCGCTCGGCTGAAACGGGAAGATGCGGAGGTAGCCGCGAGGATTGTCCAACCATGAGGCGGCAATACGATCAGATAAGCGGCGAGTGCTTCCAGCAAGGCAATCGCTCCCTCTACTAGTAGAACCTTCACGCTTGGCCCGCCCAGCCATTTCTGGCCTATGAACGCGCCCTCACTACCGGGAAGGTTTTTGGCTTTGACTTGCTTGCCGTCTGCAAGTGTGAATGGTAAACCGTCGAAGCGCCGGGCTTGAGCGAAGGTTCCTTCATGAATGATGAAGCAGGAATGGCCGTCTATCTTGGCCCCCCGAAGGACGCCGCTTCTATGGGCCAGCCATACACTGTCTGCTGGCAGATTGCGCAATCTGGCAACGGCTTCAACAGCAGAATTTTGCAAGGTCAAAAATGCAGGCCAGCCGTGGCGGAGTCGTGCCTTCCGCTCGCTATCGTTTTCAAAGTTGGCCGCAACCATCGGTCGGGGTGACTGAATAGGCTGGGATTGGAGCAAATACCCAGTCGGGCGTGTGGAGTTAGCGGCACTGCGTAGTTTCTGGCGAAGTTCAGATTCGCTCCAGGGGGGGACACAATGGGTTTGATTCCACTGAAACAGCAACGGCAAAGCGTCTTCTTGGGAAAATGCAAAGCCTTTGATGAGTGTGCAGGCGGCATCAAAAAGGGAGTCGCTACCTTTACTCCCCTGAAGGGAGGGCGGCAACTTTTCCAAGTAATTGCCAGCGCGTTCTAACATGAATTTGTTCATAGATACTCGTGGGGTGAGATGGTGAAATCTCCCTTGACCAAAGGACAGATATAGTATGGCCTTGAGTCATACCGCATCCGCCTCTTTGGTCGTAGGCGGTTTGCGTTATCGGACATCAACTGCTTGAATCTCAAACCGACGTTCCAGCGCCGCACGAACCTTTGCGGGTTCAAGGAAAACACGCTTGCCAATTTTGACACTGGGAAAATACCGCCGTTGCTTCCAATCGGCGAACGTCCGAAAACTTGGGCGCGTCTCACGATCTGGAAAGACCATTTCCAGGCATGTTTGTATGCCAACTAGAATAGGCTCATTGTTGGCGTTTAGGATGTCGTTTTTGTTTTTTTGTTTTTCGTCTACCATAAGGCCCCAACCATGGAGTGCGGCTGATGGCACTGAAAGGCGGGCAAATGAAAACTCGCTCAACTCAGAAAACGGGGGCGGCATATAGCCACGGGGTTGGCTGCCTGCACCTGCCTATTTGTCAAGCTGGACAATCGCCAACTGGTCAAACTGCTTTTAGGTAGGAGACGCGCTGATCTGCGTTGCTGAGTGGCTTGCTAATGATTGCGCGGCGGGTTTGCAAATCAGGAACAATGGCGAAAAACTCCACTCCCTCAGCTTGGGTATGCGTGTTGAGATAGTGTTGTTTGACGATGCTTTCCGAGTTCCCCGCCTGCAATGCGGCATCACCTATGCTTCGATTTTTGGCGACGTGGTAGGAAATGAATGAATGGCGTGGTTCATCATGGGTGATGGCAAAATGCTTCCTTACAAGCTTGCCAACGCGGCCTTGATTCGGCGGCATCACATCGCCAGTGAAAACTTTGAGCCATTCTACAAGGCTTGGAGAAATAGTGACTTGACGTTGATCCCCAGTTTTTGAAACGCTAGCCGGGATGGTGATCACTCCAGTCTTGAGGTTAATAAGCTCCCCTTCGCGGCCAGCCATCCGCTCAAGTTCGGCGGGGCGGATTCCGGCGAAATAGAGTAATGCATAGTGACGAACCATGCGCCCCCCTTTCCATCGCATGAGGGCTGAAAAGATGCGGACAACCCTCGTCGGCGCGGTTGTCGCAGGTATGGGTTCACGTTGTTCTGCAACTTGCTTGGCGGTGAAAACTCTAACCTTTTCGACGGGGTTCGTGAAAGTATAGGGTCGATTGCTTGCAAGATCAGGCTCCCTCGCCCATGCAAAAAAGTGATTCAGGTCGTTGCGGTAATTGTTCCAGGTCTTGCGGGTGGCAGGACCAGCGCCATTTTTGGCTTGGAGCGACTTCAGGAACGCCTGAATTTTCGCCGGGCTAATCGAATGAACTTTGTCGTTGTCGACGGCGTTGGTGAATTGATTGAGGACACTACGCTTTTGAAACAGCGTGCGGGGGCGGATGCCTGACCGCTCGCAATCATCAAGGTAGAAGCCTACAGCATCACGCAACGAAATGGTGTGTTCTGGTGGGCGGTGGTTTTCGAGGAAATAGGAGATAGCCTGTTCAAGGGTGTAGGTGCCAGCGAGGCGTTCGAATGCATTCGCGGCTTGTCGGTGCTGTTCTTCTGTGAGTGGCGAAAGAACCAGCATCTGAGCAGTCCCCTTGTTCTCCATCTCTACCCGTTTGGAAGCTGCAAAAGTTTCGGCATCACGGCGTTTTTTGAACTGTCGACGCTTCCACTTGCCATCCTGTCTCCAGCCCTGAACGCGGTAGGTGAGGTATGAGGAGCCATCACCTGAGAACCGCTGAATCTCCTGAATGGTGATGCCATTGGAGGAGGTCTTTGGGGCGGTGGTCCGAGTGCGTTGCTTGTGTCTACCCATGCCTGCCTAATAGGGCATCCGAGCGCATATTTCAAGCATGTATTGCACCCCTAGTGTTACTCCTACTTTTCTACCACCGTTAAATCAACCATGCAACTCAGGCTCATAACCTGAAGGCCGCAGGTTCAAATCCTGCCTCCGCAACCAATTTCATACCCTGTAACTTAGTGAGTTACAGGGTTTTTTATTTTGTAGTCGTGTTGAACTACGACGCGAAAATCCGCACACAAAAAAGCCTGTTTGCGCGGCTTCGATTGCACTGCATGCTGCACTTCTAAATTTGTAGATTTTTTCTTCCGAAATCATGGGACGGGACCGTGAAAACGAATGCCACTTTGGCATTCTGACTTGATGCAGCATCGATCCTCGCCCCAGTCCCTTTTTTTAAATTGCTTCCAAGCCTACCCACCTGTCTCCCACTCATTATCCGGCGGGTTCCAATATGGCTGAGGTGAGCTAGATTTCTGGACCATCCACTCCAGAATACCATCCAAATGACATCGAAGCCACGCAAACGATACACCGCCGAATTTAAAGCACAGGCCGTTGAACTCATCAACACCGGCAGGCCAGT